>CAIUBS010000026.1 GCA_903897475.1 uncultured Actinomycetes bacterium
AAGTTCTTAGAATTTTTAGATCGTTGTGGGCAGAAAGTTTATTTATCAGCGACACCAGGTAAATATGAACTGGAAATGACAAATAATACTTTTGTTGAGCAGGTTATTAGACCTACAGGGCTTGTAGATCCAAAAATCGTAGTAAAACCAATAAAAGGACAAATTGATGACTTAGTCAATGAAATAAAAATTCGGGCCGAACGAAATGAGCGAGTATTGGTCACAACATTAACAAAAAAGATGTCGGAAGAGTTAACTGACTACATGCTTGGGCTTGGAGTAAAAGTTAGATACCTTCATTCAGAGGTAGACACTTTAAGAAGAGTTGAATTACTCCGCGAATTAAGAACAGGTGAATACGATGTGTTAATCGGCATTAACCTTTTACGAGAGGGTTTGGATTTACCAGAGGTATCACTAGTTGCTATTTTAGACGCAGACAAAGAAGGATTCTTAAGGTCTTCAACATCTTTGATTCAAACTATAGGTAGAGCAGCTAGAAATGTTTCAGGTGAAGTCCATATGTACGCCGACAATATAACTAAGTCCATGCAGTTTGCTATTGATGAGACTAATCGAAGGCGAGCAAAGCAAGTGGCCTATAACACCGAACGAGGGATCGACCCAACGCCCCTTAGAAAGAAGATTGCTGACATTACTGATTTAATAGCAAAAGAGATTGATGACACAGAGGATCTTGCCGCAACCAGTAAGAAAAGTGGAATAAGTAGTGGATTCCATAATAAAAATGTATCCTCACTTCCACAGCGTGAATTGATAGCACTCATCTCCTCTTTGACTGATCAGATGCGCTCTGCTGCATCTGAATTAAGTTTTGAGTTAGCTGCAAGGTTGAGGGATGAGATCAGAGAATTAAAACGCGAACTTAAGGGTATGCAGGAGGCTGGTAACTAGTGAACGATCGGTTAGTAGTCAGAGGTGCTAGAGAACATAATCTGAAGAATGTGTCTCTTGATATGCCACGAAACTCACTTATTGTTTTCACCGGTTTATCAGGCTCTGGCAAGTCATCTTTAGCTTTCGATACGATTTTTGCTGAAGGACAAAGAAGGTATGTCGAATCCCTGTCAGCCTATGCACGCCAATTCTTGGGTCAGATGGATAAACCTGATGTTGACTTTATTGAAGGACTTTCACCTGCTGTATCTATTGACCAAAAATCTACCAACCGAAATCCACGTTCTACTGTTGGCACAATTACAGAGGTTTACGATTATTTGAGATTGCTTTTTGCAAGAGCTGGAAAACCTCATTGTCCTAAATGTAAGAAAGAGATTTCTAAACAGACCCCTCAAAATATTGTCGATCAAATATTGCAAATGCCTGAAGGATCTAAGTTTCAAGTACTTGCGCCAGTAATCAGAGCTCGTAAAGGAGAGTTCCTTGACCTTTTCAAAGATTTTATAACTCAAGGATATTCCAGAGCACGTGTTGATGGAGTGGTCTACCAGATTTCAGAAATTCCTAAGCTTAAAAAGCAAGAAAAACATACAATTGAAGTCGTCGTAGATAGATTAAGTGTTAAGCCTGAAAGCAAATCAAGGTTAACCGACTCGATAGAAACAGCGCTGAGGCTTGCGAATGGACTAGTCGTCTTGGATTTTGTTGATAAGAAAGTTGGCTCTTTAGACAAAGAGAAAGTTTTTAGTGAACATATGGCTTGCCATGAATGTGAACTTTCATTTGAGGAGTTGGAACCAAGATCATTCTCCTTTAATTCACCTTTTGGCGCATGCCCAGAGTGCACAGGTATTGGCACAAAACTCGAAGTCGATGAAGATTTATTGATTCCGGATGACTCAATCTCAATCAATGAGGGCGCAATTGCACCCTGGTCTGGTGGTCAATCTGCAGAGTATTTCTTAAGGCTTCTAGATGGATTAGCTGCGGATTTAAAATTCTCTCTCAATACACCATGGAAAAAGCTTTCTGATAAGTCCAAGGATGCAATTTTGCATGGCTGGGATTATGAAGTTCATGTTAAGTACAAGAATAGATATGGCAGGGTTCGAAACTACACCACGGGATTTGAAGGCGTAGTCCCATTTATTCATAGAAGACATTCTGAGACTGATAGCGATTTTAGTCGAGACAAGTATGAAGCGTATATGAGAGAGACACCTTGTCATATTTGTCAGGGAAGTAGATTAAAGCCAGAAGTTCTTGCAGTGACTATTGGCGGAAAGAATATCGCTGAAATTTGCGAGTTTTCTATTTACGACTGTTCAGTATTTCTAAAAGAAATCTCGCTTTCATCCCGCGAGAAGAAAATTGCAGAACGAGTACTAAAAGAGGTGCATGCAAGATTAGGCTTTTTATTGGATGTAGGCCTTGATTACTTATCACTAGCCCGTCCTGCCGCTACGCTTTCAGGTGGTGAAGCACAAAGAATTCGATTAGCAACGCAGATTGGTTCTGGCCTAACTGGAGTCCTATATGTACTTGATGAACCAAGTATTGGTTTACATCAAAGGGATAATCGCAAACTTATTGAAACACTTACAAGACTTCGTGATCTTGGAAATACCCTAATCGTGGTTGAACACGATGAAGACACAATTAGAACTGCGGATTGGATTGTAGATATTGGACCTGGAGCTGGTGAACATGGTGGAGAAGTAGTCTCTTCCGGAAGTTACCAAGAACTAATTGAGAATAAAAGATCAATCACAGGTGCTTATTTAGCTGGAAGAAGCAAAATTGAATACCTAAAAAACGCAGAGCCATTGATCTGAAGAAATCATTAACAGTAAAATCTGCCAAAGAAAACAATCTTCAAAATATCGATGTCACCTTTCCACTTGCAGCCTTTGTAGCCGTGACTGGAGTAAGTGGCTCTGGAAAATCTACTCTAGTTAATGATATTTTGTATTCAGTTCTAGCAAACAAACTAAATGGTGCAAGAATTGTTCCAGGTAGGCATCGAACGATCTCAGGTCTAGATCAGTTAGATAAAGTAGTGCACGTTGATCAATCGCCGATTGGAAGAACTCCAAGATCAAACCCCGCTACTTATACTGGAGTCTTTGATAAGGTCCGAGCTCTTTTTGCTGAGACAAGTGAAGCTAAAGTTCGTGGATATCAACAAGGTAGATTTTCCTTCAATGTAAAAGGTGGAAGATGTGAAAACTGTGCCGGCGATGGCACGATTACCATTGAGATGAATTTTCTCCCAGATGTATATGTTCCATGCGAAGTTTGTCACGGAGCTAGGTATAACCGTGAAACTTTAGAGGTTCACTATAAAGGAAAGACAATTGCACAGGTACTGGATATGCCAATTGAGGAGGCAAATAATTTCTTTGAATCAGTACCTGCTATTTCAAGGTTTTTGAAAACTCTTTGTGATGTTGGTCTTGGCTATGTTCGCCTTGGTCAATCAGCGCCAACTTTATCTGGTGGCGAAGCCCAGCGCGTGAAACTTGCAACTGAACTTCAGCGAAGATCTACTGGCCGAACAATTTATGTTCTTGATGAACCAACTACTGGCTTACATTTTGAAGATGTACGAAAACTCTTGCTAGTTCTAAATCGTTTAGTTGATACTGGAAATACTGTAATTGTGATCGAGCATAATTTAGATGTAATAAAATCTGCTGATTGGGTTATAGATCTTGGGCCCGAGGGAGGTTCAGGTGGCGGTTTAGTAGTTGCCGAGGGCAGACCAGAAGAGATCGCTAAGAATTCAAAGAGTTATACCGGAAAATTTTTGCTTGAATCTTTAAAGAAATAACTATGACAGATCCACAATCGTATCGTCCATCGAATTTACCAACCGATCCAGGCGTTTACAGATTCTTTGATAAAGATGACAAGGTCATTTATGTAGGCAAAGCCAAGAATCTCAAGAATAGATTAAATTCATACTTCGGAAGTAATCTTCAAATAAAGACTCGTCGTATGGTGACGACTGCAGTTCGAGTCGATTGGACCATAGTCAATAGTGAATTAGAGGCAATTCAACTTGAATTTACTTGGATAAAACAATTCAATCCTGATTTCAATGTTCAGTTTAAAGATGATAAGTCTTATCCATACCTAGCGATAGATTTAGATGCGGATTTCCCTAGATTGTTTATTTCAAGATCTAAAAAACAAAAGGGTGTAAAGTATTTTGGACCGTATTCACATGCCTGGGCTTTGCGCAGTACTTTTGAAACCTTGATAAAGATTTATCCAGTAAGAACTTGTAGTGATTCGAATTTCAAATCAGCAAATCGAAATAAAAGACAGTGCTTGCTAGGTGATATTGGCAAGTGTTCTGCACCTTGTGTTGAATGGATAACCAAAGATGACCACAAAAAGTTAGCTGGAGACTTAACTAATTTCCTGGAAAAATCACCAACTGAAATCTCCAATCGAATTGAACAAGAGATGCTACAAGCAGCTAAGACGGAAGAATTCGAAAGAGCAGCAAGGCTGCGTGATCAACTTGAAGCTGTGAACAAGGCGTTTGAATCTACTGACCGATTCTTAAATGAAAATATCAATGCTGATGTTTTGGCTGTGCACGAGGACATAACTCATGCGGCTTTATCCCAGTTCAACATTAAGTCAGGTCGAATAACAGGGTCTAGATCCTGGATTATTGACCGGTCAAATTTACTTGAGGATGAAGAGATTATTACAGCAATGATTGGCAAAATATACACAGATTTAGTTCCGCCACAGGAATTGATTCTTGACCAGCTGCCTGCAGATGTTTCATCATTGCAAGTTTGGCTGGGAGAAAAAATTGGAAAATCTGTCACGATTACAAAGCCACTAAAGGGTGAAAAACTTGAAATAGTTCAATTAGTAAAGAGAAATGCTAATCAAGCGTTAATTCAATATTTAAGCAAGCGGGCCAATGACTCTGCAGTTAGTGGAGGGGCCCTAACTGAAATAGCAGAGCAACTTGAATTAGCGGAATTGCCCTTGAGAATCGAGTGTTTTGATATATCAAATATTCAAGGAACTAGCATGGTTGCTTCTATGGTGGTTTTTGAAGATGGCCAACCTAAGAAAAGTGAGTATCGTAGATTTTCAATAGATGATGAATCTGGCTTTGATGACACCAGAGCAATGAGTCACGTTATCACGCGTCGATTCAAGAGATATTTGGAAGAAAGGAATGTTGACATAGTTGAGAGCAACGTACAGGGGGCATCTAGGCCAAAGTTTGCTTATCCACCACAGTTAGTTGTCGTAGATGGTGGCAAGCCTCAAGTAAACGCTGCAGCAAAGGCCTTAAGGGATTTAGGCATTACAGATATTGCACTCTGTGGGCTCGCTAAAAGATTAGAGGAGGTTTGGTTGCCATATAACAGTGAACCAATAATTTTTCCAAGGCATAGCGAAGCACTTTACCTTCTTCAAAAAATTAGGGATGAAGCGCACAGGTTTGCAATAAATTTTCATAGATCAAAACGTTCAAAACTTATGCTTGACTCTCTACTAGATCAAATTGAGGGGCTTGGTGAAAGTAGGAGAAAATCTTTACTTGATAAGTTTGGAAGTGTTTCAGCGCTAAAATCGGCGCAGGTTTCTGAGATTGCAGCAGTTCCAGGAATCGGTTCAAAATTGGCTAAAACTATCTTTGATAATCTGAATCAGCAGGTTAATAATGAGAAGATTGATATGCAGACAGGTGAAATATTAGATGCTTGACAGGTGTAGCAAGATATAGGCATGGCAAAAAGTACAGAGGTTTTAATAGTAAGTGGAATGAGTGGAGCTGGTCGATCAACTGTTGCTCATGCACTTGAAGATCTAGGCTGGTATGTTGTTGACAATCTGCCTCCAGCACTGATTGATAATCTCGTTAAACTGCTTGAGCCTTCAATGAGAAAAATAGCCATAATTATCGATGTTCGCGGCGGTGAATATTTTGATAGTTTCTCTAAATCAGTATCGGAGTTGGGTAAATCTGGAGTATCTAGCAAAACGATATTTATTGACGCAGCAGATGATGTGTTAGTCAGAAGATTTGAAGCAACTCGGCGTCCTCACCCTCTTCAGGGCAATTCGCGGATACTTGATGGAATTGTAAAAGAACGCGAACGCCTTAGAGAGGTCAAGGAATCAGCTGACCTAGTTATAGATTCCTCTTCTTTCAATATTCATCAATTGGAACGAAAAATTGCTGAGCATTTTCAGGACTCAAGCGAAGCTGATCTTAGAGTCAATATTCTTTCCTTCGGATATAAGTATGGAATCCCAGTGGATGCAGATTTAGTTATGGATTGTCGTTTCATCGCAAATCCTCACTGGGACCCTGAACTTCGACCATTAAATGGTCTTGATTCGAAAGTTAGCAAGGCGGTTCTCAATGCCAGTAATGTTCAAGAGTTCCTAGATAGGTACGAGCAACTTTTTGAAACGGTTGCCGTTGGGTTTATTTCAGAGGGAAGAAGGTTTTTAACTCTAGCCATAGGATGCACTGGAGGCAAACATCGCTCAGTTGCAATTACCGAAGAGCTTGTTCTTCGCCTTAAATCATCTAAAGCACTTAAGGAATACAAGCTAAAGACACAAGCTACGCATCGAGATTTAGGTCGCGAAATCTAAATATGGAAAATAAAGTTGTATGCCTTGGAGGAGGTCATGGTCTAGCTGCAACTTTAGGAGCGATTCGATCTTTAACAAGAGAAGTCACTGCAATTGTCACGGTCGCAGATAATGGCGGATCATCAGGTAGATTAAGAGCTGAATTTAATTCTTTACCTCCAGGCGATCTTCGTATGGCATTGGCAGCTTTATGTGCTGATGATGATTGGGGTAAAAGCTGGGCAGATATTCTGCAATACAGATTTACTAGTGAGGGTGCATTAAATAATCACGCTATTGGAAATTTATTACTTGCTGCGTTATGGGATCGAGATTCAGATCCAGTAGTTGGGTTAGATCGTGTTGGACAATTACTTAAAGTGGTAGGCCGAGTTTTACCGATGGCTTTGGAGCCACTAGATATTGAAGCAACATTTACAAACGGATCTTTGAAAAGTGTAATCCGTGGGCAGATAGAAGTCGCCGAAGCTAAGGGAATAGTAGAGGACCTCAAGTTAATTCCAAGTAATCCAAAGGTTACACCGCAGGCAAATTTTGCGATTGAGAATGCTGACTGGATTACGTTTGGGCCTGGTTCCTGGCTTTCAAGTGTTATGCCGCATTTTCTCCATAGGGATCAAGCCTTAACCATCCAAAATAGTAGAGCGAGGAAAATATTAATTTTTAACCTTCCTGATAAGAACATTAAAGACGAATACTATGGAAGAACGCTTGCAGAGCACTTAAAATTGATATTGAAGCACACCAGAGATTTCAGTTTTGACTATGCGCTGATTGATAAATCCTTAGAAGATTCCCAAGAAGGTTTCTACGATCTTGTAGAAAGTTGTGGCGGTAAAGTCCTAGCACTTGATCTAAAGGATGGCCAGCATCCTAATCGGCATAGTAAAGAAAAATTAATTTCTGCTTTCTCACACATTTTAGAGTAATACCTGCTTAGATATTCACTTGTAGCAAAGGAGCATTATGGCAATGACTGAGGCGGTTAAGGATGAGCTTGGAAGGCTTGCAATTTCTAAGCCTTGCTGCAGAAAGGCAGAGGTATCTGCCCTTCTGCGATTTGCAGGAGGTCTTCATGTTGCCGCAGGTAAAATAATTGTGGAAGTCGAGTTAGATGCTGCTCAAACTGCTCGCCGACTTCGTAAAGATATCTCTGAAATATTTGGACATGAAAGCGAATTATCAGTTGTTTCATCTAGTGGAATTAGAAAAGGTAGCAGATACATTGTCAGAGTCATTGCGGATGCGGATGCGCTTGCTAGACAAACAGGGTTAGTAGATGCAAGTAATAGGCCAATAAGAGGTTTACCACCACAGGTCGTCTCTGCAGCAATTTGTGATTCGGAATCTGCATGGCGCGGAGCATTCTTAGCTCATGGATCACTTACAGAACCAGGAAGGTCTTCTGCCTTGGAAATAACCTGTCCAGGACCTGAAGCTGCTTTAGCTCTAGTTGGAGCTGCCAGAAGACTTGGTATAACGGCAAAAGCTCGTGAAGTTAGAGGAGTAGATAGAGTCGTAATAAGAGATGGTGATGCAATTGGCGCATTGCTAACAAGATTAGGTGCTCATGAAACAGTGCTGGCATGGGAAGAGCGAAGAATGCGCCGTGAAGTGAGGGCGACTGCAAATAGATTGGCGAATTTCGATGATGCAAATTTAAGAAGATCTGCTAGGGCGGCAGTTGCTGCCTCTGCAAGAGTTCAAAGAGCCATGGAAATTTTAGGTCCGGAGATTCCTGATCATTTGAAAGAGGCTGGAGAATTACGAGTGACTCATGGGCAAGCAAGTCTTGAAGAATTGGGGTCGTTAGCCTCACCTCCAATGACTAAAGATGCTATTGCCGGTCGCATTCGTAGATTATTAGCAATGGCAGATAAGAGAGCACGGGAGCTAGGAGTTCCTGACACTGAAGCAAGTATTAGCCCAGATTTATTGAATTAGAGAGGTTTTTTCCCTGATAAGATAGTTTCCTCACAATGATGTGGTGTTGATTTTATTTTTTAGGCGAGGAAATAATGTTAAAAGTCGGTGTAAATGGATTTGGAAGAATTGGACGTAACTTCTTAAGAGCTTCACTTGAATCTGGTGCAAAATTTGAAATAGTTGGAATAAATGATCTCACTGACAACGCAACATTAGCCCACCTCCTAAAGTACGACTCAATTCTTGGCCGACTCGATAGTCCTGTTACCTTTACTGATACCTCAATAACTGTTGGTGGAAAGACCATTTCTGTCAGCGCTGAAAGAGATCCGGCAAATATTCCTTGGGGTAAGTTAGGTGTAGATGTTGTTGTTGAATCTACAGGTATTTTTACTAAAGCTGCTGATGCCAAGAAACATATAACAGCCGGAGCCAAAAAGGTAATAATTTCAGCGCCAGCTACCGATGAAGATATCACCATAGTAATGGGTGTAAATCATGATAAATATGATTCAGCAAAACACCATGTAATCTCTAACGCTTCCTGTACAACTAATTGTCTTGCTCCGATGGCGAAAGTTTTGAATGATGAATTTGGAATCGTCCGTGGGCTCATGACCACTATTCATGCATATACAAATGATCAAGTAATTTTGGACTTTCCTCATAAGGATTTGCGTAGATCTAGAGCTGCAGCACTTTCAATTATTCCAACCTCTACTGGTGCGGCCAAGGCAATTTCCTTGGTACTGCCTGAATTGAAAGGCAAATTAGATGGATACGCACTTCGTGTACCAGTTCCTACCGGTTCAGCGACTGATTTGACTGTTGAGCTGGCAAAAGAAGTGAGTGTTAATGACATAAATGGCGCCTTGAAGAAAGCAAGTGAAGGTTCACTTAAAGGATTTTTAACTTACACAGAAGACCCGATTGTTTCTGCCGATATTGTCACAGACCCAAGCTCTTGTATTGTCGATGCTGGGTTAACCAAGGTGCTTGGTACAACTGTAAAAGTAGTTGGCTGGTATGACAACGAGTGGGGATACTCAAATCGACTAGTTGATTTAATCCATTACATAGGTAAATCTATTTAGTTAGATGGGCGTAAAAACTTTAAATATTTCGGACATTCAGGGCAAGAAAGTAATTTTACGTTGTGATCTAAACGTTCCTATATCTGATGGATTAATTGCCGATGATGGAAGAATTGTTGCTTCTTTATCAACAATCAAAAAACTTCTTGATGCTAAATGCTCAATAGTAATAATTGCTCACTTAGGCAGACCTAAGGGAGAGCCAAAGCCAGAATTATCCTTGCTGCCAGTTGCGAAAAGATTGGAGAAACTTATCGGAGTACAAGTTGAATTCTCTGAATCTATATTAGAAGCTTCACATAAGGTAGCTCAGTTAAGTCCTGGCAAAATTCTTATGCTAGAAAATATTAGGTTTGAATCTTCTGAAACGAGTAAAGATGAGTCTGTGCGCAGTAAATTTGCAACTGCGTTAGCAAAGTATGGAGAATTTTATGTAGGTGATGGCTTTGGTGCAGTGCATAGGAAACATGCCTCAGTTTATGAACTTGCAAAATTGTTACCTTCAGCAGCAGGTGATTTAGTTAGAGCTGAAGTTGAAGTTCTTGAGAAACTGACTAAATCTCCAGAAAGGCCATATGGTGTGGTTCTTGGTGGCGCCAAAGTTTCTGACAAGATTGGAGTAATTTTAAATTTGTTAGATAAAGTTAATTTACTAGCAATTGGTGGTGGAATGGTTTTTACATTTCTTGCTGCAAAAGGAATGAAGATTGGCAAATCTTTAGTCGAAATAGATTTAATTTCTGATGTAAGAGCTCTTCTGGAAAGAGCTGATAATTTAGGTGTAAAAATCATCCTGCCTGAAGACATAGTTGTAGCAAAAGAATTTAACGCAATATCTACCCCTACAGTTGTTAGCTCTCAAGATATTCCAGATGATCAAATGGGTCTTGATATTGGACCTAAGAGCGCTTTAATCTTTGCAAGTGAAATTAAAAATTGTAAAACGATTTTTTGGAATGGCCCTATGGGAGTGTTTGAGTTCCCTAATTTCGCAAATGGAACAAAGGTAGTTGCAAAGGCTTTGACCGAAGTTGATGGAATGACAGTAGTCGGCGGGGGAGACTCGGCGGCGGCTGTGCGTAAACTAGGATTTAAAGACAATGAATTTGGATATATTTCTACCGGCGGCGGAGCATCTCTTGAATACCTTGAAGGTAAAGAGTTGCCCGGACTTGCGGCTTTGAGTTAAGAGATCTCATGAGAAAACCATTGATTGCTGGTAATTGGAAAATGAATTTAAATCATTTAGAAGCAATTGCAGTGACTCAAAAACTTGCTTACTCTCTGGAAGATCGCGACTATGACGCAGTTGAAGTTGTAATCATCCCACCGTTTACAGATATTAGATCTGTGCAAACGTTGGTTGACGGTGATCGCCTAAGACTTGTCTATGGTGCTCAAGATCTATCAGTGGCTGAATCTGGTGCGTATACAGGTGAGATTTCAGGTTCAATGTTGAGTAAATTGGGGTGTACTTATGTTTTGGTTGGTCACAGTGAGCGCAGAGCAAATCATGCTGAAAGCGATCAGATCGTAAATAAGAAAATTAAAGCTGCACTTGCAAATGAATTAAAGCCAATTTTATGTATTGGAGAAGAATTGCCAATTAGAGAGGCTGGCAACCATATTCCATATGTGCTAGAGCAACTGCGTAATGGTTTGAAGGGATTTCATAAACCAGATCTTAAGAAGATTGTGATTGCTTACGAACCGGTATGGGCAATAGGAACGGGCAAAACTGCAACTCCAGAAGATGCTCAGGAAGTTTGCTCTGCAATCCGTAAAGATCTAATAAAAATTGGTAGCGAGGAAATAGCTGACAACTGTCGCATACTTTATGGCGGATCCGTTAAGTCCATAAATACCTTAGATATTATGAAGGAAGAGGATGTTGATGGCGCTTTGGTAGGAGGCGCATCCCTAGATCCCGAGGAGTTTGCTCGTATATCAAAGTTCCACCGTGTACTTAATAAGGCGTAATACGACGGATTTAAGGGTTTGCCCGAAAAGATAGTATCCTTTGTATCTGAGAGTTTCTCTAGCACCGAAGGCGAGTCAATGAATTTAGCTCTGACAATAATTCTAATCCTTACAAGTATTTTAATGATTATTTTAGTTTTACTTCATAAAGGTAAAGGTTCAGGCTTATCTGATTTGTTTGGCGGAGGTATATCTTCTACTTACGGAGGATCCTCTGTTGTAGAAAAAAATCTGGATCGAATAACTATTGTTGTAGGTGGTGTTTGGTTTTCTGCAGTTATCGCACTTAGTTTGTTACTAAAGAATTAGGGGATAAGCATGGCTGGTGGAAGTTCGATTAGAGGTAGTCGTGTCGGCGCTGGCCCAATGGGCGAGGCCGAGCGCGGAGAATCTATTGCAAGATTTAGAGTTTCTTATTGGTGTGCTAATGGTCATGAAACTAAGCCTTCATTTGCCGAAGATGGAACTGTTGAAGTTCCGGCCGAGTGGGATTGTCCTCGCTGTGGATTTCCAGCCGGTCAAGATAAGAACAAACCACCAATGCCGATGAAGAATGAGCCGTACAAAACACATTTGGCTTACGTAAAGGAACGAAGAACTGAAGCTGAAGCTAATAAGATTCTTGATATCGCTTTAAAAAAACTTAGAGGCGAAGACTAATCTAAAACTTTTAAAATATTGAAGTGTTTATTTTTTAAGTGAACTCTGATTAAGGGCAAACCACGTTCAACTAAAGCTTGTGCATCTCCTAAAGCTTGGGCCGAAATCAACTTGCCAAAAGTGAATTTTTCACCGGGTATTTCCAGGTCGGTTTCGTGACTCCTAGTAATTTGAATAAATCCTCCATTTAGTTGCCCACCTTTATGTATTTGGCCTGTGGAGTGGAGAAATCTTGGACCCCAACCAAAGGTTGTAGGGATTCTAGTTCGCAAAAATATAAGACTTTGTAGTTGAGTTACATTATTAAGTTCTGTCCGAGGCAAAAAAGCCATTATCGCCAGATAACCATAATAGCTGTTCAAAAATTCACTTAAATTTCCAACATTTTTATTTGAGTATAGAGCCAAATCATCTGTTTGCAGTATTGGCTTAGGTGATTCAAAAATGCCTTCAGTAATTTGATGAAGTATCTTGGTGGTACGATCCTTGGACTCAGTTACATTGGGTTGGTTAAATGGATCAACCTCTAAAAGATAACAAAGCAATGCCGTCACCCATTGCCAAAGTATAAAATGCTCGCCAAGAGTTGCATCTACTGAGAGGTCACAGTCACCACTACTAAATCCAATTGAAAAAGATGAAGCCTGCTTTTCAAATTTATTTGATATAACAGGCAGCCTGCCCTTAGCATCTTTACCCGTTGATTCTGCTATAAGTTGTTCAATCCAGTCACAAAGACCAGGAAGTGTGGATTCATCACTTACAAAATTTACAACTTGCTTTGAGCTTGAAAAGAGTGCGGCAGCAATCAAGACTGCAGGGGAGTTAGCTTTGGCTAGCATCTGATTGGCGTTATCAGCATCATCAAGTAATACTGAAACATCAACACCGATTATCGAAGCGGGCAGCAGACCAAATGTTGTTAGCGCACTAAATCTACCGCCAACATTGGGATCTGCATTAAATACCTTAAACCTCGATTTTCGCGCGCTTTCATCAAGGGTAGTTCGGGGATCGGTAATGATAACCATGTGCTCTAGCGGATCAAGCTTGTTATCAAGAAAAAGTTTTTTAAAGAATTTAAAATGGGAAAGAGTTTCAATTGTAGTTCCAGATTTGGATGAAAAAATGATCAGGCTTTTAGCTAAATCTTTTGGTATTGAAGAAATTATTTGATCAGGATCGGTTGAGTCGATAATGGTTAGGCTCTTGTTATTGGCTTTCGCAATTACTTCTGAAGCAAGAGAGGAGCCACCCATTCCACATAAAACTATTTGAGTAAGTTCAAGACTTCTAGCCCACGCTGATAGAGCGTCCAACTCTGGAAGCAGGTTACGTGAAGAGATAGGAAGGTCTAGCCAATTAATTCGGTTCTGGGCCTCACTGTGCTTACCCCAGACTGTGAAATCTTTAGCAGCAACTCTGGGAACAATTAGATTTAATCGAGCGATAGCTTCTTTATCAACTGAACCTAGTGCGTTTCCACTTACATTCATAGTTTGCTATCAATTACTTTCTTAATGGTGTTCATGAGCTCAACCCAGGAACCTTCAAACTTTGTGACGCCATCGGATTCTAGATCATTTGTGATTTTATCCAAATCAATTCCAGCAAGTGCTAATTTAGCAATAACCAATCTTGCAGAAGCGTAATTGGATATAATCATGCTGCTATCCACGTGCTCCATATCTCTGACTGAATCTAAAGTTTTTTCGGGCATTGTATTAACGACATCTTTTGCAATTAATTCAGCTACGTATTTTGTTGGTGGATATTTAGGATCCTTTACGCCAGTAGATGCCCAAAGTGGTCTTTGTAGATTGCCACCTTTTTCAGAAATTTTCTTCCACCTGTCAGATTCTTTGAAGTTGCAGTAAGCCTGATAAGCCAGAACAGCATTTGAAACTGCAACTTTACCTCTTAAGTCTGACTCCGTTGGCAATAATTTATCAACCTCACTGTCTATTCGACTAATAAAGAAAGAGGCCACAGAATGAATATCATTTATTGCCAGACTATGTTCTATTCTTTTTTCTAATCCTTTTACAAAGGCTTCAATAACTTCAAGGTATCTACTTAAGGAGAAAATCAATGTCACGTTAACACTGATTCCAAGGGAAATGAGCTCAGTTATCGCAGGCAGGCCCTCTTTGGTGGCAGGTACTTTTATTAATAAATTCTCACGATTGATAATTCGCCAAAGCTCTTTACCTTGATTAATCGTGTTTATTGTATCTCGGGCTAGCCTAGGATCTACCTCAATTGAAACTCTGCCATCAGCCTTATTGCTTTTCGCAAATGTATCTTTAAACAAATCACATGCATTTCGCACATCATCGGTTGTCAACTCTAAGATGATCTCTTCGATGGTTCGATTCTTTAACCTAAAAATATCTTGCTGGTATAAAGAAGATTTACTTATCGCGGCGGAAAAGATACTGGGATTTGTTGTGACTCCAGAGACGTATGAGTATGAGATTAGATGTGCAAGTGAGCCAGATTCAATTCTTTCCCGAGAAAGATCATCAAGCCAAATTGATACGCCGGCATTTGAAACCTTGCCTGCACCATTAACCATTTGACTTACGTAGACTTTCAAGTGCGGAGGAAGCTATTTTCTCTGGGGTAAATCCAAACTCTTGAAATAGGGTTGAGGCACTTGCAGATGCTCCGAAATGCTCCAATGAAACTGCAACTCCATAGTCGCCAATGAATCTGTACCAAGGTTGAGCTACACCGGCCTCAATACTGACCCTAGCCTTGATATTTTTTGGTAAAACCTCCTCTTGATAGGAGATCGGTTGTTCTAGAAACCATTCAAAACACGGAACACTAACAACTCTGGCTTTGATGTTTTTATCTGCAAGAATTTTTCTAGCGGCTAAAGCGATACTCAATTCAGATCCACTGGCTAACAGAATTACATCGCATTTTTGGTTTTCACTATCACCATAGGCAATCACATATGCACCCTTGGCTGCATTTGCCGCAGCTGCGAAAATCGTGCGATCAATTACCGGTAGGTTTTGTCGAGACAAAACGATTCCTGCAGGTCGTGCGCGTTGGATAATCTCTTTCCAACAGCTAGCTACTTCATTTGCATCAGCTGGACGCACTACATCTAGACCAGGCATTGCTCGAAGTGCTGCTAGGTGTTCTACAGGTTGATGTGTAGGTCCATCTTCACCAAGGCCGATTGAGTCATGTGTCCATACAAAAGTAACCGGTAATTTCATTAGAGCTGAAAGGCGAACTGCACCTCTCATATAATCACTAAATACTAAAAAGGTTCCAGCAAATGGCTTGACCAAACCATGAAGTGCTGCGCCATTTAAAATCGCCCCCATTGCATGTTCTCTGATACCAAAATGTATAACCCTTCCAAATGGATTTGCTGAGGGCATTTGACTAGAAGTAGGTAGAAATGAACCGCTACCTTCTATCGTTGTATTGTTGCTTTCGGCTAAATCTGCAGAGCCGCCCCAAAACTCAGGCAAAGACTTGGCAATAAATTGAATAACTTTGCCAGAGGCAGCTCTGGTGGAGATCTCTTTATCGCTAGCAAATACTGGAAACTCATCTGACCAACCTTGGGGCAACTTCTTTTTTAAAAGTCGATCTAGCAAATCTGCTCTTTCGGGATTGTCATTGCTCCACTTTCTAAAACTTTCCTGCCATTGTTCATATGATTGAGTCCCACGTAACTTAACTTTGCGAGCGTGTTCAATTACATCATCTGGTGCAATGAATGACTGCTCTGGATCAAGATTCAATATTTTTTTTGTGGCTGCAACCTCTTCTGCCCCTAAAGCAGAGCCATGAGATTTGGCAGTTCCTTTAGCGTTGGGTGCTGGCCAGGCGATTACTGTTTGTAGGCGAATCAGTACCGGCTTATCCTTTACATTAGTTGCCCTTATTAAGGCATCTTCTAACTCTTCTCGCTGCACATCACCATTTTTTTGCGCCTTAACTTCTATAACTTCCCAGCCATAAGATTTATACCTTGCAGAGACATCCTCGGTGAAAGCCACATGAGTGTCACCTTCAATAGAGATGCGGTTGTCATCGTAAATAACTTTTAAATTCCCTAGGGCCTGAGTGCCCGCAAGTGAAGAGGCTTCAGCACTTACTCCTTCTTGTAGATCGCCATCTGAACAGAGAACCCAAATATCGTGATCAAAAATATCGGTGATGTTATTTGGATCAAGGAGTCCCTTTTCATATCTAGCAGCCATTGCCATGCCAACACCATTAGCAACGCCTTGTCCGAGTGGGCCAGTGGTGGTTTCAACACCTAATGTGTGGCCATACTCTGGATGCCCAGGAGTAATAGAGTTTAAAGTTCTAAAAGACTTTAGATCATCAAGTTCTACGCCATATCCAGATAAATAGAGTTGAATATAGAGAGTTAAGGAGGAATGTCCACAAGAAAGAATGAATCTATCTCTAGCAATCCAATTTGGCTCAGATGGATTGTGCCTAAGAATTCGTTGGAATAATGTGTAGGCAACTGGAGCTAGCGCCATTGCAGTTCCTGGATGGCCATTACCTACTTTTTGAACAGCATCCATTGCTAACGCTCTTGAAATTGCAATCGCCCTATCGTCTAACTCACTCCACTCAGGTAGTTTCATTTACGTAAACCTTTGCAATTTGAATCCAGATTGTGCAATCTTAGCCAAACTCCACACCCAACCCCAGACCAATGTTGAGCCGATTAAGTGAGCGGCAACTAACGCTTCAGGTAGACCGGTAAAGTATTGAGTGTAGCCAATTAAACCTTGGGCCAAAATTATGATGAGGAATACTGCAAGACAGTTTCCAATTTCTATAGAACCCATTTGTCGGGCCACAAAGAGAAGGATTAAAGTCGTAACAATGAGTGCAATCACTAAGTCGGCATGGATCCAAGAAACTGTTCGCGGATCAAATCCAAAACGCTCAGCTTTCTCATCCCCAGCATGTGGACCACTACCAGTCACCACCGTACCTGCAATTAAAACCAACAAAGTCAACCAAACTAAGACTGGAATAAAAAATTTAATTACTCCTTCTACTTCTTGAGTCTTTTTACCAATCAACTCATATCGAAGGGAGATTGCTCCAGCAATCAAGAAAATCGAAAGTATGTAATGGCCGGCCACTGTCGCTGGGTGTAAATCTGTTAATACAGTAATTCCACCCAAGATTCCTTGTCCAAGGATTCCTAATACCTGAAGCCCAGCAAGTGAGCGAATGCGTTGCTTGTTTTCGGCAATTTTAGATTTTCTAATCGCAATAATTACTACTGCAAGCGCGCAGAAGAAAAGAACAAAAGTTAACAACCTATTTCCAAATTCGATCCAGGCATGAAGTTGGCCTTCAGCTTGGTTTGGAATTGGAGTATAAGAACCCGGCGTACATTCTGGCCAAGTGGGGCAACCAAGCCCGGAACCGGTTAGGCGCACTGAGCCCCCGGTGACAATTAGGGCGCCTTGCAGAAAAACCAAGAGAGAAAGCAATTTTGCAGAGATTGATTTTCTTTGCACCAGCATGATTTAAGCCTACTGACCCCTTCGCCTTCCTCGCCTTAGAACTGCCTTAGTAAGTCGTAATTCACATCTAAACCATGGTTTCGAGGTGGCGTAAAGACAAGAATTACGCAACACTTATGTTGTGAAAAAGAGCGAGCCGGATAAGACCCGAGATGTGGTCGCAAGGAGCATATTGGAGTCAGGACCAACTACCGCGGTAGCTCTTGCCGAAAAACTAGATATTACTCCTGCGGGCATAAGACGACATTTGGATTCCTTGATTGCCGAAGGCGTTTTAACCTGCCGTGAGCCTTATCAAAGTAGTGCTTCACGAAGTCGCGGTAGGCCTTCAAAAGTTTTTCTTATGACAGATGAGGGACGAGAAAAATTTGAACATTCATATGATGATCTGGCTGTATCGGCTCTAAAATTTATGGCAAGTAAAAGTGGTTCGCATTTGGTTGATGAATTTGCAAGAAGTAGAGCAGCGGATTTTGAGCGAAAAGGTGAATCCATTATGAATTCAAATAAGTCAATACTTGAGAAATCCAAAATGCTAGCAAAATTATTAACGAAAGAGGGCTACTCAGCAACAACTGACAAGTTGGGAAATGGCGAAGAGGTTTGCCAACACCACTGTCCAATTGCGCATGTTGCATCAGAGTTTCCACAACTTTGTGAGGCAGAAACACAAGCTTTCTCGAGGATTCTAGGTACTCATGTGCAGCGATTGGCAACGATTGCTCATGGTGATGGAGTTTGTACGACATTTGTTCCAACCAATATTTCCCAAGTAAGTAAAACTAAAATGAAAGAAGGAGCCCGCTAATGTCACAAATCACTCATCCAGAACTAGAGGGAATTGGAAAGTATGAGTACGGCTGGGCGGATAAGACTGACGCTGGTTCAAATAGCCGCCGTGGATTAAATGAGGAAGTAGTCCGTGATATCTCTTCGAAGAAGAATGAGCCGCAATGGATGTTAGATCTTAGATTAAAAGGTTTGTCGCTATTTGATAAGAAGCCAATGCCTACCTGGGGTTCTGATCTAAGTGGGATTTTCTTTGACACTATTAAGTATTTTGTTCGTTCAACTGAAAAACAAGCGACCTCTTGGGAAGATCTGCCAGATGATATTAAGAATACTTATGATCGCTTGGGCATTCCTGAGGCAGAAAAAAAGCGCTTAGTTGCTGGGGTTGCAGCGCAGTATGAATCTGAGGTTGTTTATCACTCAATTCGCGAAGATTTAGAGAAACAAGGTGTTCTATTTTTGGATACTGATACTGCCTTAAGAACTCATGGCGACATATTTAAGGAGTACTTTGGTACGGTAATTCCAGTCGGCGATAATAAATTCGCAGCCCTAAATACCGCTGTTTGGTCTGGTGGTTCATTTATTTATGTGCCTAAGGGTGTAAAAGTGGATATTCCATTACAGGCTTATTTCAGAATTAATACTGAAAATATGGGTCAGTTTGAACGTACCTTGATTATTGCTGATGAGGATTCATATGTGCATTACGTTGAGGGTTGTACTGCGCCAATTTACTCATCAGATTCACTTCATTCAGCAGTGGTAGAGATTATTGTTAAGAAGAATGCAAGAGTTCGTTACACAACTATTCAAAACTGGTCCAATAACGTTTATAACTTAGTTACTAAACGTGCAACCTGTGCTGAGGGTGCAACAATGGAATGGATTGATGGAAATATCGGCTCAAAGGTGACCATGAAATATCCAGCAGTTATGTTGATGGGACCACATTCCAAGGGGGAAACTCTTTCCATTGCATTTGCCGGTGAAGGTCAGCACCAAGATGCCGGCGCAAAAATGGTTCACGCAGCTCCATATACCTCATCAACAATTATTTCAAAATCAGTTGCTAGAGGTGGCGGACGAACATCTTATAGAGGACTGGTGAAGGTAGAAGAGGGTGCTCATCATTCAAAGAGCACCGTTAAGTGTGATGCACTTTTGGTTGATACCATCTCTCGTTCTGATACATATCCATATGTAGATGTCCGCGAAGATGATGTCTCCATGGGTCATGAAGCCACAGTTTCAAGAGTAAGTGATGATCAACTCTTTTATCTGATGTCTCGCGGTCTTGGAGAGGATGAAGCAATGGCGATGATTGTTCGCGGTTTCATTGAGCCAATCGCAAAGGAACTGCCAATGGAGTACGCACTCGAACTTAATCGCTTGATTGAGTTACAAATGGAAGGCGCTGTTGGTTAATGAGTCAATTAACAACAAATTACTTAACTCCTACAGGTAGGGAAGAAGCATGGCGATTTACACCGCTTAAAAAATTATCTGGAATTCATGATTTAGAGGTGCCAGTAAGTGACAGAATTTCGTTATCGGCAAAATCTGATTTACCAAAAGGGGTAACACTTTCTACTTCTAGTTCCTCAGATCATCCTCCGGCATACGTGGCAAGTGACATCGTTACTAATCGGGTCCGTAAAGAAGTTAAGAATGTGACAGTGCTTGCCATTGAGAACAATTTAGAGCTTGCTGAGCCAATTTTTCTAAAAAGAAAATGTGGCCCAACCCCTGAGGTTAGTCGTTCAATCATTCAGGTAGGAATCAACAGCAGGGCTACTGTCATTCTTGAGAATAATGGTGTTGGTAAGTTAGGTGAAGAAATAGAGATTTTACTTTCCGCTGGCTCTAGTTTGAATTTTATCTCGCTACAAGAGTGGGATTTAAGCTCAGTTTATGTTGCCCAGCATCATGCAATTATTGGCAAGGATGCTCAGTTTAATTCTTATGTAGTCTCAATAGGTGGATCTACAATTCGAATGAGTCCAACTGTTGAGTACACGGGCACGGGTGCAAGTGCAGAAATGTATGGTGTTTATTTTGCAACGGATGAGCAACATCTTGAACATCGAATTCATGTAAACCATAGTGTTCCTAACACTAAGTCTCGAGTAAATTACAAAGGTGCTCTTGCTGGTAAAGGAGCTCATACTGTTTGGATTGGCGATGTTTACATAAATAAAGGGGCTGAAGGAACTGATACTTATGAACTAAATCGCAATCTGTTGCTAACAGATGGAGCTCGAGCGGACTCAGTGCCGAACTTGGAGATTGAAACTGGAGAAATTGTAGGCGCCGGCCATGCCAGTACAACTGGTCGTTTTGATGATGAACAACTCTTTTATTTGCAATCTAGGGGAATTCCAGCAGAGATGGCTCGCAAATTAGTAATCAGAGGATTCTTTGCAGAAATCATTAATAAATTAAAGAATGAAGATATTGAGGAAAGATTAATGGCTCGTATTGAGTTAGAGCTATCACGGGTTGGTGAGTAATGGCCGAAATAGCACTTGATTCACTTGTAAGTGGCAAACCAGTTGCTGTTGACGTTGATGGTGTTGCCGTATGCGTTGCGCGAATTGGTGATGAAGTTTTTGCAGTTGAAGATACTTGCACTCACTCTGAAGCATCATTATCCGAAGGCGAAATTACTGGCACAAAAATTGAATGCTGGCTGCATGGTGCAGAATTTGATTTACGCACAGGTGAGGCGTTAACACCTCCTGCGACCGCTGCACTAAAGACATTTAAAGTTGAAGTAAATGGTAATCAAGTAGTAGTAACTAACTAAGGAGACGAAGATGAGCGTATTAGAGATTAAGAACCTACAAGTAAGTGTTATTACCGAAGCAGGTAACAAGGAGATATTACGTGGCGTAGATTTAACGGTTAAGTCAGGTGAGACCCATGCAATTATGGGACCAAATGGCTCAGGTAAATCTACGCTTGCATATTCAATTGCTGGTCATCCCAAATACTTGATCACTGGCGGCTCAGTAACTTTGGACGGAAATGATGTTCTTGAGATGAGTGTTGATGAACGCGCAAAGGCTGGATTATTTCTTGCGATGCAATATCCAGTTGA
Source organism: uncultured Actinomycetes bacterium (assembly GCA_903897475.1). Lineage (GTDB taxonomy): Bacteria > Actinomycetota > Actinomycetes > Nanopelagicales > Nanopelagicaceae > Nanopelagicus. The sequence goes on from CAIUBS010000026.1 coordinate 21,660, forward strand.
GGTCCCAGGAGTATCTGTATCCAACTTTCTTCGAACAGCTGTAACTGCGATCCGAGGTGAGGCGCCAAAGGTAAGAACTTGGGTGGGTGAAGTTAAGGAAGCAATGGCTTCATTGAATATTGATACCGCCTTTTCGGAACGCAATGTAAATGAAGGCTTCTCTGGTGGAGAGAAAAAACGTCATGAAATTTTACAAATGGAGTTGTTAAGACCAAAGATCGCTATTTTAGATGAAACAGATTCTGGTCTGGATGTGGATGCACTTCGTATTGTTTCCGAGGGCGTAAATAGGGTGAAGGCTAATTCTGACCTTGGGGTAATGCTAATTACTCACTACACGAGAATTCTGCGCTACATCAAACCTGACTTCGTTCATGTTTTTGCCAATGGAAAGATTGTTGAAGAAGGCGGACCTGAGCTGGCTGATAAGTTAGAGGAACAGGGATACGCAGCTTATATAACTGCGTAGTACTAAATGAGCATAGATCTATCCGGGTATAAGAAAGATTTTCCTATCTTTGAACGCAAAGTACGTGGTGGAAACTCTTTAGTTTATCTAGATAGCGGAGCTACTTCTCAAAAACCTGATTCTGTAATTGAGGCGGAGAGCAATTTCTATAGAACTATAAATGCCGCAGTTCATAGAGGGGCACACCTACTTGCAGAAGAAGCTTCAGAATCCTATGAAGCAGCGCGCTCTAATGTGGCAAAGTTTATTGGTGCTCACGATAATGAGGTTGTTTTTACTAAGAGTGCCACTGAGTCGTTAAATGTAATCGCCTATGCGTTAGGAAATCCGCAATCGGAAGTTCATATTAAATCCGGTGATCATATTGTGGTGACCGAGATGGAACATCATGCAAATTTAATTCCATGGCAACAGCTTGCAAAGCGCACTGGAGCAATTTTGTCTTGGCTCTCTTTCACCGAAGATGGAAGAATCGATTTATCAAATATTGATGAGATTATTACTACTAAAACAAAATTGGTTGCGATTACTCACCAGTCTAATGTTTTTGGCACCATCTTACCGATTCAGGAGATAAGCAAAGCCGCAAAAGCAGTAGGTGCGTTAGTGGTTCTGGATGCCTGTCAATCTGCGCCGCATTTTTCAATTGATGTTAAAGAATTGAATGTTGACTTTTTAGTTTTTTCTGGGCATAAAGCATTAGGCCCAACGGGAATTGGTATTTTGTGGGGAAAGTATGAGTTATTAGAGAAATTAGAACCTGCAATCTTTGGTGGTTCGATGGTTGATTCGGTGACTATGCAAGGTGCTACTTGGAGTAGTGCTCCGCGTAAATTCGAAGCCGGTGTACCAAATATGGCGCAGGCGGTGGGTTTGTCAGCGGCAATCGATTATTTAACAAACATTGGTATGGATAATATTTCAAGTCATGAGCATGAGCTAACGAAGAAATTACTAGCTGGCTTGTCTGGTATTTCTGGAGTTAAAGTTATTGGACCTTTGGATCTTAAAGATCGTGGTGGGGTGGTTTCATTTACGGTAGAAGGCGTACATCCACATGATGTTGGACAAGTTTTAGATCAATATGGAATAGCAGTGCGAACAGGACACCATTGTGCATGGCCCTTAATGCGCAAATTGAAACTAGTTGGCACTACAAGAGCCTCATTTCATATATATAACGATGCACACGATATTGATCGATTGCTAAGTGGAATTGAAAAAGTAAAATCTTATTTCAAGGTTTCAAAATAATGGAACTTGATTCTTTGTATCAAGAAGTGATTCTTGATCACTACCGTACACCGCATCACAAGGGGCTTACTTCTGAGTCAGATATTCAAGTGCACCACAATAACCCAAGCTGTGGCGATGAAGTAACTCTTAATCTAAGCATGAGGGATGGAAAAATTGTTGATATTTCTTGGGATGGAGTTGGCTGTTCGATTTCGATTGCAAGTGCATCTGTAATGAGTGATTTACTTATTGGCAAAAGTTACGATCAAGCTAATGTAATTCTTCAAGCGTTTGTGGAATTAATGCAGAGTAAAGGAAAATCTACAGGTGATGAAGTGCTATTAGAGGATGGCGTCGCTTTTGCTGGTGTATCAAAGTTTCCTGCAAGAATAAAGTGTGCACTTCTTGGTTGGATGGCTTTTAAAGATGCCGCAGCTCAGGTAATGGAGTAGAATATTTCTATGACTACAAGCCTCGATGATGTTACAGAAGCAATGAAGGATGTAATTGATCCAGAACTTGGAATTAATGTAATTGATCTTGGTTTAGTTTATGACATGCGAATTGATGAGGGAAACATTGTCACCTTGGACATGACTTTGACATCTGCCGCCTGTCCGTTGCAAGATGTAATCGAAGATCAGACTAGGCAAGTGCTAGCTGATATATCCGCAGATGTGAAGATTAACTGGGTATGGCTGCCACCTTGGGGTCCAAATAAAATTTCTGACGATGGTCGTGAGCAATTACGCTCGATTGGATTTACAGTTTAATTTTTTTTAGATAACTCGCTACTGTCATCTCATGTCAATGCATGCTTCTTGGATGTCATTTAGATCCTTAACTGCCGATCAGTCTGTAAAGAATCAGAAGCTCAAGCCGGGAACTCTAAAGCGAATAATGGGTTTTGCCTTGCCCTATAAAGTTTCACTTAGTTTTTTTATGATCACAGTCATAATTGATGCCTTTTTAATTATAGCTACGCCGTTACTTATAAAACAGCTAATTGATGATGGCGTAATTCCTGGAAATGACAGTTTAGTAACTAAATTAGCGGCAGTCGTCGCACTTATCGCAATTTTAGATGCCGTATTTAGCATGATAGGAAGATGGTTCTCATCCAGAATCGGTGAAGGTTTAATATTTGACTTGCGAAAAATGGTATTTGAGCATGTACAAAAACAATCGATAGCTTTTTTTACTCGTACCCAAACTGGTGCACTTATCTCAAGACTTAACTCAGATGTAATTGGTGCTCAGCAAGCATTTACATCCACACTTTCAGGCGTTGTAAGCAACCTATTGAGTCTTTTGCTTGTAACTATAGCAATGCTTACACTCTCATGGCAGATAACTTTGGCATCCTTAGCACTCTTGCCAATCTTCTTGATCCCGACTAAATGGGTGGGTCGCAAACTGCAGCAATACACAAGGCAATCATTTGATATCAATGCGCAGATGTCATCAACTATGACTGAACGATTTAATGTATCTGGAGCGTTACTTGTTTCACTCTACGGGGATGCAAAAGCGGAGAAAAATGAATTTTCAACAAAGGCCAGAAAAGTAGCTGATATTGGAATCACTATTGCAATGCTTAATCGAGTTTTCTTTATTGCATTAACCTCTGTCGCAGCCATAGCAACGGCAATAGCTTATGGAATTGGCGGACATCTTGCTATCAATGGTGAAATTACCGTAGGAACATTGCTTGCAATAACTGCACTATTGGCCAGACTTTATGGTCCACTGACTGCGTTATCAAATGTGCGAGTTGATGTGATGAGTGCTCTTGTCTCTTTTGAACGGGTATTTGAAGTTCTTGACTTGCAACCGATGGTCAAGGATGCGCCTAACGCGGTGGAATTAAACTCGTTGATGCCTGAGCTTAGTTTTAATTCCGTGAAGTTTTCCTATCCAAGTGCGACAGATGTTTCACTAGCTTCTTTGGAATCGGTAGCCAAGTTAGAGCAAATAGAAAGTGGTGAGGTTTTAAAGGGCATTTCATTTAATGCCAAGCCAGGTACATTAACTGGGATTGTGGGTCCATCTGGTGCTGGAAAAAGCACAATAAGTTCATTAATTCCAAGACTCTACGATGTAACTCACGGAGCTATTCTCATTGACCATCAAGATATTAGAAATTACACAATAAAGTCTTTAAGAAAGCTTATTGGAGTTGTAACACAAGACTCACATATGTTTCATGATTCAATTCTAAATAATCTAAAGTATGCAAACTCAGAAGCAACTCTGGCTGAAATAGAGCAAGCATGTAAGGCTGCAAGAATTTGGGACTTCATTCAAACACTTCCGTCTGGACTCGAGACTATTGTTGGAGAACGAGGCCACAGGTTATCTGGGGGTGAAAGACAAAGATTAGCTATAGCTCGGCTTTTGCTTAAAAAACCAAGAATTGTGATTTTAGATGAAGCAACTGCGCATCTAGATTCAGAGAACGAAGCGTTAGTGCAAGCAGCCTTGAAGGAGGCACTAATTGGTAGAACTAGTGTTGTTATAGCTCACCGCCTATCAACTATTATCAATGCTGATCAAATACTTGTTATTGATAAAGGTTTAATTGTTGAAAGTGGAACGCATGAGCAGTTGGTGCAAAGAAAGGGCCTCTATTTTGATTTGTATGAAAGGCAAAACTTGCAAGAAAACTAAGTAAGCCGTTTTCTTTTTGGACTAAACACTGCATCTTTGCGAATCGTTTCCCTTCCTGCATTAGCGGCAATTACCGCTATGTATGGAAGTGTTAGGGCTCCCGTTAATGCAATCCAACGGTATGGACTAGGCAGTATTACTGTCAAAATAAAGCATATGGTTCTGATCATCATTGAAATGAAATATCTACGCTGCCTAGCCGATTGATCCAGAGTTAATCCACTGGCGGCGTTGGTAATTGAATGGCTCAAGTCTTTCTTTTTCACATCCAAAGCCTAGGCTATTTGCGCTCGATTTCCCTCAATCTTTAGTGTTAGGTACACTTCACCCATCAAGTGGATGCATACGCTCCCACCTACTTCGCTACGGCGAACTGGTTGCTTCTTATGAAGCGCGGCTGTTTTTCGCTTGTGCAACGAGTATCAAATCTAGCGAAACAGCAAGGAGAAGTTATCAGCACAGAACCACGTATAAATGATCGAATTCGCGTTCCTGAGGTTCGGTTAATTGGATATGACGGTGAGCAATTAGGCGTTACTGCAATTGATAAAGCGCTTAAGTTATCCGAAGAGATCGGTTTAGATCTAGTCGAAATATCACCAGATGCCAATCCACCGGTCTGCAAAATTATGGACTTTGGAAAGTATAAGTACGAAATTGCGCAGAAAGCCAGGGAAGCTCGTCAGAATCAAACACACATTGTTGTGAAAGAGATGCGACTTCGACCAAATATCGAGCCGCATGATTACGAGACAAAGCGAAATCATATTGAGAGATTTTTAAGCGGTGGTGACAAGGTGAAGGTAACTATTCAGTTTCGTGGTCGAGAGCAATCTCGCCCAGAGATGGGATATCGATTGTTGCAAAAGCTTGCTGAAGAGTTAGCAGAAGTATCGATTGTTGAGTTTGCGCCGAAACAAGAAGGTCGCAACATGACGATGGTGCTTGGGCCGGCTAAAAAGACAGGCACTGCAAAGAAAGCAGCTGCCAAGGTCAAGGCAAAATAGTTTTAAATCAACAGGAGGTAAGTAAATGCCAAAGATGAAAACGCATAGCGGTGCGAAGAAAAGATTTCGCGTCACTGGTTCTGGAAAAATTATGCACGAGCGCGCTGGTAAACGCCACCTGCTTGAGCGAAAGTCATCAAGATTAACTCGTCGCCTAACTGGTGATGTTGAAGCAAAAGCACCAAATACATTTGCTGCAAAGCGCATGCTCGGTTTGAAGTAAGGGAGAGATAAATGGCTAGAGTAAAACGTGGTGTTCATGCGGCGAAAAAGCGCCGTACAACTTTGGAGCGTGCCGCAGGTTATCGTGGGCAGCGTTCTCGTCTTTTCACCAAAGCGAAAGAGCAGGTAACTCACTCTCTTGTCTATGCCTTCAACGATAGAAAAGACAAAAAGGGAGATTTTCGTCGCCTATGGATCCAAAGAATAAATGCTGCTGCAAGATCTAATGGCATGACTTACAACCGTTTAATTCAAGGTTTGAAAGTTGCAGGGATAGAAGTTGATCGTCGAGTGCTATCAGAACTAGCAACTAATGACCCAGTAGCATTCTCAAAGTTAGTTGAGATTGCGCGTAAAAACGTTGTAACTGCATAAACATCTTCTAATAAGTATTAGAGATGGAAAATATTTCGAGCCTTAATTCGCCTCATATTGAGCGGGTTAAGGCTCTTCTTGGTCCTAGGGGAAAGAAAACGCGTGAGGCCGAGAGCACCTTTGTAGTTGAGGGTATTCAGTCTGTACGTGAAGCGTTAATGCCAAAAATAAAAGAAGGATTAATACTTAAAAGAGTTTACTTAACAGAAAATGGACACTCAAAGTTAAGTTCGGAAATTTCTGCTGAAGTGCTGTCGAAGTATGAGTTAATCACAGTCTCTGAACAGGTCATGAGAGCCATGGCAGATTCTGAGAGCCCTCAAGGAATTCTGGCACTATGTTCTACAAAATCATTAAAGTTAAAAGATCTATGGCAGATGTCCCCAAGAAAAATTGCTTACTTTTGGCAGATACAAGATCCCGGTAATGCAGGTACAGTGATTCGAACAGCTGATGCTTGTGGCTTTGATGCAGTGGTATTTTCAGAGGAAAGTGTTGATATTTTCAACCCAAAAACTGTCCGAGCAACTGTTGGTTCACTTTGGCACATTCCGGTAGTTGCAGATATTAATTTCACAGATTTTATAGCTGATTCAATGGATAATGGCCTAAAAATTTACGCCCTAGATGCAAAGGGCAACTCTATTTTTGATGCCTCATTTGTTGGTCAAAATTCAGCAGGACCCTCGGCTTGGATATTTGGTAATGAAGCCA
>CAIUBS010000027.1 GCA_903897475.1 uncultured Actinomycetes bacterium
AGTGAGTTCTCGTACGTTGATTGAGTAGGAGATCCCAAGTTAATTAAAAAGGAGGCATGAACATACGGTTCAATATCATGCTCAGTGGTTTTCTCTCGAAACTTTTCATCCATTTGTGGATTTGGTGTGGATGTTGCCCAAGTTCTCGGGCTCGAAGCAAATACCTGAATCGCTTCAGCCTTTATCGTCAGGGCATATTCAATAGAGCGAGTTGCCATTCCGCCAGAGGTCGGCACATGGGCACCAATCTTCACAGAGCCCTTAGCTTTCACCATCCGAGGAGCCTACATGAGAGCAAAGAAGTTTCTTACCGCAAAGTAAGAGTAATAATCGATCCTTGTTTTACCTTGCTACCTATGGCTGGTGAAATGTTGTTGACTTTTCCAGATCCCTTAATAGATACCCGAAGTCCCAAGTTCTCCAAATCTAAAGTTGCACTGTTCTTACTTTTACCCATGACATTCGGAACAAATATAAACTCTGGGCCTTTTGATACAGATAACTTAACTTTACTACCTATTGGAATAGATTCAGACTTATCTGGAGCTTGCGATATTACCAGCCCTTTAAATACATTATCACTAAACTTATACTCAACATCAACATCGAATCCGGTCTCAGTTAATTCCGACAATGCTTGTTCACCGCCTTTACCGACATACGACACTAAAGAAATTTTTTCAATTCCTTTACTTACAATCAAATTAACAATCGAACCTCTTTTTACTTCAGTACCACTTTCAGGATCGGTCTTAATTACAAAACCAGATGCAATTTTCATATCGTGAGCTTCAAATATCTCACCAACAGTTAATCCCAAATTAGCAATCTCCTGCGAGGCTTTATCTGGAGTTTTGCCCACCAAGTCAGCGACCAAAATTCGTTCTTTACCTTTGGATATTACTAAACCAACCACCCTATTGGGTGAAACTCTGCCACCCCCGCCTGGTTCTGTTGAAATAATCCTTCCCTTTTGAATGTCCTCATTGAAGATTTCACTTGATACTTCAGATCTAAGGCCCAAATTATCCAGTATTTTCGTTGCCTCAGTTTTGTTCAATCCAACCAATGAGGGCACCGAAATTCTTCCAGAATCTAGGGTTCTAGCAACGCCAAAAATTAGTAAAGCAAAGATCAATAATGCGATAACTCTATTTCTCTTAACTCTTTTTGAGACTTTCCTTTTTTTTGTTCCCACTGATTCCTCTGGTTTAGTCATGTTAATTGGTTTGCTAGAAATCAACTGTGAAGTTTTTTCCTTTATTCCACTTAGTGCCGAAGTAACGGAGACTTTTCCACGTTTACTATTTTTAATCCTTGTTGGGGGTAGATCTAATTCAAGGCTTAATTGGCGCCGATTAGGGTCAATTTCTGCTTGTATCTGCCTAACCTTATTTAGTAAATCTTCGGCATTTCTAGGTCTTTCGTCAGGGTTTGGCGAAGTAGCTAAAAATACAATCTCAACTAATTTTTCTGGAACATTTGATTTTATTGAACTAATTTTAGGAATGCGCTCATTAACGTGCTTGTAAGCAATTTGAATAGGAGTATCTCCATCAAATGGCTTATTCCCAGTTAACATTTCAAAAAGCACAATTCCTATTGCATAAATATCACTTCTAGCATCTGAAATTCCACGTTGTACTTGTTCAGGAGAAAGATAGGAGACACTGCCAAGAACAACACTTGATTCCACCGTCAAAGTTTGACCAAAAGCACTATTTCTAGCTAATCCAAAATCAGCAACTTTAATTCTTCCGTCTTTGGCAATGAGAATATTTTCAGGCTTAATGTCTCTGTGTATGATTCCCATTCGATGCGCAGCAGCTAATGCACTTAGTACAGGATTTATTATTTGAAAAGTTTGCTCTGTAGTTAGAGGAGCATTTTCATTGAGGAAATCTCTCAATGTATTACCTTCAATTAACTCCATAACAATGAATACGGCAGGGGAGCCGCCCTCGTTCCAGCCTTGATCCTGTATTGCCACAATATTTGGATGAGAAAGTGCAGCAGTTGCCTTTGCCTCTTTAATAAATCTAGAAACGAAAGCCTCATCGCTAGCAAGATGGGCATGCATTATTTTTACTGCTACCGCCCGATCAAGTCGCGTATCTAGAGCAGCGTAGATAGTTGCCATTCCGCCAAAAGCAATCTGGCGCTGAAGCAAATACCGATTATCAATTAGCTCACCGGTTAGATCAGACACAATGGAAGTTTAGAGAAACTTCATAAATTTATACTTTAAGGCGCGCCATTAAGGGTGCAGTGGGCAAAATTACTAGTTTTCTCTTGACTAAAATGCTCGTCTTGAACAATTAGAAAATCAAGCATTTGGTTTCGAATCATTTCACCATCACGCTTAATAACTCTTTCGAATCCCAATTGAGGGTTAAACTCTATCCAAATTGATATATCTACCAAATGCCTGAGAGCCTTTTGCCCGGAACCAACGCCTTCCAAAATGAGGTACTTGGTAGGTGGAACATAGACCTCTTCATCAAATTTTTCTAATAACCAATTGTACTTTTTGTACTTTGTAGGCATTCCATCAATATATGGCGTAAGTATTTGATTTACTATTCGAGTGCTTAACTGGGTTGATAACGGGTTAGTCCATCCATCGTATAGATCATCCATATGAATAATCTCTACCTCTGATAGATCATTTTTAATTCTTTGAGCAAGAGTTGTTTTCCCTGAGCCAGCAACTCCATCAATAGAGACAATTGTTGGTATTGATTTAGTATTTCTCAAGACTTCAATAAGTTTAACGTAATTCATTCTTGATTGATTCTTTCTTCCATCGAATCCAACCCCAGATTGCTACGCAGCCGAATATCAAATAAAGAAAACTTGTAAGATAAAGTTCTCCACTAAAATACTGGTACGTATATGCGATGTTTACAATCAGCCAAATCGGCCAAGCTTCAAATTTTTGCCATATCATCAACAATTGTGCGCTAACGCTTCCAACAAATCCAAAGGATTCAATTACTGAAGATGTTGCACCTATGGACGTAAGGATTGGCAATAACATGATTGCGGATAGCAAAATTACACCGACTAGAGATATTCTTAGTTTAGTTTCCAGTTTTTTTGGTTTAGCTCCTTTAGGTCCCCATCCCAACCAGCCCCAGATACCACCGATGATAAATATAAATTGAAGTGCTGCACTTGCGTAATAAGCAGATTGGAAGAATATGTACGCATACAAAAGGCTACCAGCACTCCAAAATGGCCAAGTAATTCTTGGGCCAAGTACCCCTAAGATCACAGCAAAAAGTGAAGTGATAAATGCAATAATTTCTAATATAGACATAAATTAACCCTTTCCAATTCGCATTACCGAACTGGTCAATCGGTCGGCTTGAATCTCAAGCCCTCTCAGCTAAAAAACTTAGCTCCCGTAAGATGATCATAGCGCAGGCCAAAACTTTACAGAATTGTCTATAGTTGCCCTGTGTTGAAGTTCGGATATTTAGCGATGATTTTGTTTACCGTTGTTGGCTCTTTTTGGCTAGAAATAGTTCTAAAAGTAGGTGTATTGCGCCGGGCAAAAAGACTTTTCTTAAGTATTGCTCCAGTATCTTTTCTCTTTTTGATTTGGGATGCATATGCAATTAGACAAGGTCATTGGTACTTTGATAAGAATCAAATTCTTGGTCTGATTGGACCGTTTGATATACCACTTGAAGAATTTTTATTCTTTATCATTATTCCAATAGCCTCGGTAATGACAATTGAAGCTGTAAGGACTGTAAAGAAACACTGGATAGTAGGAGATGAGTGATGGTCTATACCGACATCGCAATCTTTGCGGTAATTTTTGCAATATTGGTGGATTTATTTGTCATTAAAAATAAACTGCTAGGTAAGAAAGTTTTCTGGACTAGCTATGCAATTATTTTACCTTTTCAATTAATTACGAATTGGTGGCTAACATCTAGGAATATTGTTATGTACAGTCCAGATGCAATTACTGGACTTCGAATAGCCTCAGCTCCAGCAGAAGATTTATTATTTGGCTTTGCACTAATCTTGCTGGTAATGAACCTGTGGGTTTATTGGGGTAAAAAAGGTATTCAAAAGAAATAGTCACCTACTGCTAATCGCTCGAAAATATGCTGGGAGTGCAACCTTTAATCTGCGCCAACTTGAAGTTTTTGCCCTAAGACTAAAGACTTGGTAATCAATTTTTTCAACCTCATCCACGATTCCACAGTAAAGTTCACTTGCAGCTTCGATGCACGCTCTAGAGCTTGCAGTTAAATATTTTATTCCAGGCACAGATTCTTTCTGCAGTTTTCTAACTCTACTTATTTGTTCCTTTAGGGCATTAACAATTTCAGGCGTTAATTTCCTTCTTTCTAATAATTCTCTTGTCACATTGTGGGAGCTCAGTTCTTCAATGGGCAGATAGATTCGGCCGCGGTCCAAGTCTTCATTAACATCTCGAATGAAGTTTGCAAGTTGAAAAGCAACGCCCAACTTTTCTGCCGCAATGTTAGCTTCTTCTAAATAATTTTCGTCATCAACTCCCAGTATTGGCACCATTTGAAGTCCGATTACGGCTGCAGAACCATATACATATTTGTAAAGATCTTGAAATGTTTGATACTCAGTTATAGTTAGATCCATCTCCATCGAGGTAAGAAATGCTTTAAAATAATCTATTGGAATATTAAATCTACAGACAGTATCAACTAAGGCCTTGCCAATTTTATCTTCACTTGCGCCAGCTTCAATATCTTTAAGAATAGAATTTCCCCATTTAGATAAAGTTTGCGACTTTTCTAACTCTGTGAGGGTGGATGCTAGGTCATCAACTATTTCATCTGCATATCGTGCGAAGCCATATAGAGCATGAACATGGGGACGCTTATTTGGTGGTAGAAATTTAGTTGCAAGAAAATAGGTTTTACCGTGCATTGAGTTAAGTTTTTTACATTCAACGTAAGATTTTCTGATGCTTAAATCTGTAATACCAGCAGCAGTTAATTCATTCATAATTTTTATTTAACAGGCCCAACAATCCGCTCAGCTGCAAGTCTGCCTGATATGAGGACCATCGGAACTCCAACTCCTGGTTGAGTTCCAGATCCTGCAAAAACAATGTTCTCATATCCTTTTGCAAGATTTCGGGGTCTAAAAGGTCCTGTCTGTAAAAAAGTATGCGCGCTAGCAAATGGCGCTCCTTGAGCCATTCCTTGTTTCTGCCAATCTAGCGGAGTGGTTAAATGTTCAACCTCAATACTCTTTCCAAAATCTTTATATCCTCTTTCCTCAAGTGCCTTAACCATTTCATCACGATACTTGGGACCAATCTTTTGCCAATCAATATCTGCAGTTAAATTCGGAGTTGGAAATAAAACATAGTATGAAGTTTTACCGGCTGGCGCTAGTGACGGATCATCCATTGTAGGCACAGTCACCAAGATGCTTGGATCACTCATAAGTGTCTTCTTCTTAATTAGTTCATCAAAAACCCCATCCCAGGATTTACCAAAATGAATATTGTGATGAGCTAAATGTTCATAATTTTTATTCGATCCTACAAGTAATGTCACACAAGAAGGGGAGTACTTAAGTCTTTTAATAGACAGTGGTTCTTTATCTAGTAAATCTCGCCAAGCTATCGGTAGATCTGGATTGAGTACTACAACATCGCATTCAATACGCTCTCCACTATCCGTGATTACCGCTTTTGCTCTACCATTTTGTCTCTCAATAGAGGTTACGGTTGTATTGTACTTAAAAGCGACACCGTGTTTTTCCGCTGCTGCAGCTAATGCTCTCGGTACAGCATGCATTCCGCCTTTTGGAAAAAAAACTCCATTAACTGAATCCATATAGGCAATTACTGCATATATTGCCAAAGCTTGCTGTGGACTTACACCTGCATACATCGCTTGGAAAGAATATACTTTTTGAGTTCTTGGATCTTTTAAAAATTGGTTAACTTTGGGTGCTAATTTCCTGAACCCACCTAATGCAATTAGTCTTGCTAAATTCGGTGTTAGTAGATTTAGTGGTGAATCAATGTTTCTGTCTATAAAATCATTCATCTCATACTTATATAACTTAGTTACAAAATCTACATACTTACCGTATCCAATTGCTTCTTGAGACCCAATAGTTTTTGCAATCTCAGATTGCATCTGATTAGTATCAGCATGAACATCTAACTGTGTACCATCATCATAAAACGCTCTATATAAGGGTTTTAATGGAACTAGATCTAACCAATCCTTAATGTCTTCGCCAACGCATGCAAGTGCATCTGAAATTAAATCCGGCATTGTAAGTACTGAAGGTCCAGTGTCAAATGAGAAGCCTGATTTATTTAACAATCCATTCCTACCACCAGGAACACTTTCTCTCTCAATCACAGTGACTTTTCTTCCAGCTCCTGCCAAGCGCAGTGCCGCGCTTAATCCAGCAAGTCCTGCTCCAACTACAACAACATTATCTGTTGGACCTTTAACTCTGGCTGTCATTTTAAATCTTTCTTATTGTTGAGATGTGAACTAGTTGGGTAAGTAGATCCTTGCCAACAGGAGAAATACCGTCAAAGGCTAGAGTAGAAAGTGATCTTTGAGCCAGTTGTTCAATCATAGATTCAATGTGAGATTGAGCGCCTGTGTTCACAATAATCTCTTGAATGTGGCCTATTTGTTCAGAAGAGAGATTTGGATCACCAAAATATTTTGAAAGGTATTTTAGTTGAGAAGTATCAGCCCTATCCATTGTGATGGCAATCAAAGCAGTTCGCTTGCCTTCTCTTAAGTCATCACCCGATGGTTTACCGGTTTCAGTTGGATCACCAAATACGCCGAGTAAGTCATCACGCAACTGAAATGCCTCACCCAAGGGAATCCCATAGTTTGTAAAAGCTTCTAACAATTCTTTTGAGGCACCACCAAGTGATCCACCAAAATGCAATGGCCTTTCAATCGTGTACTTACCAGACTTATATCTAGCAACCTTCAATGATCGTTCAACACTTTGCGTTGCTAAAGATTGTTCAAATACATCCAAATATTGGCCAGCCATAAGTTCAACTCGCATTTCGTCATAAAATGGCAAAACAGTAATTAGTTCGTCGTTTTTAATTCCTGAGGTATGAAGCATTTGTGCTGACCAGACTAATGCTAGATCTCCCATCAAAATTGCAGAAGCAACCCCAAATTTAGATGATGAACCTTGCAAATTATCTTTTGAGTGTAAAGCTTCAAACAACTTATGAATACTAGGTGCGCCACGCCTAGTGTCAGAGCCATCCATAACATCATCATGTATTAATGCACAGGCATGAATTAGTTCTAGTGATGATATGGCCCTAATAATTTCTACGCTACTTAGACTTCCCGTTGCTAAGTAGCCCACATAAGCAAAAAGTGGCCGAAGTCGCTTACCGCTATCGAGTAAAAATTTTTCGATTCCATTTGCGACGGGATCTAATTCCGGACCAATTTTTGATAGGTATTTATTCTCATTTTGAATAAATTGCATAAGTGCTGCGTTTATATCTTTTCGCATTGAGGGAAGATCTAGGGCAAGTGTAAAAGTCACGGCGCAACGCTACCCTGCAAGTTGCAAGAGCGGAATCTAAACCGCCACTTTTTGCTTAACTTTCACCGTCTCTAACCTAACTTGGTCCAAAAATGGCTTTCATGCCTTAAGTGCATCCAATAGCTACCAATATTTACCTATAATTAGAAATATACTTCAGATGTGCAACGAGATAAATTTTTTGAGTCTTGGAGTGAGCGGCATGGAAATGCAAACGTTACCGGGATAGTTAAAACCTGGCTTTCCATTTCATACTTCGTCGCAAAGATGTTATGTAAATTTAAGCTCTCTGCCAATACTATAACTATCCTAGGGCTAATATTTGCAATTCTTCTTTACATGAATGCTAAGTTGATTTGGGCTCCACTATTTCTAGTCCTATCTTTGCTCTCCGATGGCATTGACGGTAGTTTGGCAATTATTTCAGGTAAAAGTTCTAAATGGGGAGCACTTTTAGATTCGATTGTGGATAGATTGTCAGAATTGTTTTGGATCCTTGCTTTATACCAATTAGGAATAAATCTGAATTTACTTACAACCATCTTAGTATTTGCCTCAGTACAGGAATATATCCGAGCCCGTTCAGGTGGGCTTGGACTTAATGATATTGGCCTAGTAACTATTGCAGAACGTCCGGTGCGAGCTTCCTTTGTTTTTATTGTGCTAATTTTATTTAATTTGAAGTCAGAGTTGTTCTATCTGCCCATATATTTATGGTTAATATTCCAAACAGTAAGTCTTCTGATGCTCTCAAAACATGCAAGAGCGAAATTAAGTTAAGCCTTTCCAATTGCATTTGCAACTATTTCTGCACTAATTCCAACTAAAGGAAGTCCACCACCAGGGTGTGCAGAACCACCAACGCAAAATAATCCTTTTGTTTTAGATCTATTTCTGGCTCTTAAAAATGCTGATTTTGCAGAATTGCTAGATGTACCATAGATGGAACCACCAGGAGCCATGGCATAGCTCTCCAGATCTGCAGGAGTTCTAAATTTAAGAAAGTCTAATCTTGATGAAACATTCAAATTCAACTTGTCTAGCTTTTCAATAATTTTTTGAGCATAAGCTTCGCCTCCATGATTCCAATCCCATCCAATTCCTGGTTCATGACGCGGAGCATTAACGAGCACAAACCACGCTTCCTTATTTTTTCCAATTACCATACTTTCATCCTTAGGTGCGCAAATGTAAATAGTTGGATCACTTACCGGAATTTTTCTTGTAAATATCTCTTCAAATTCTTGGTCATAATCTTTAGGGAAGAAAACATTATGGTGATTTAATGCCGGGCTCATACCTTTGGAATTATCAAGCCCTAGCAGTAATGAAAAACCTGAAAGTGATTTAGTAGCTTTCCTTAACTTTCTTCTTTCAAAATTAGCAGATTTTACATTTTGAGAAACTAAATTATTATAAACATATTCAGCATCGGCATTTGCTACTACAAGATCAGTTTCTATATGAGTTCCTGTTTCAAGAGTTACCCCTTTAGCTCTATTTCCATCAACCAATATTTCTTGGACGCGTGAGTTGAATTCAAAATTCACTCCAAGCTCTTCACATCTTTTTTGTAAGGCAACAGATAGCTGTCCAATTCCACCTTTTATGTGCCATGCACCAAAAGTGCTCTCAACAAAAGCTATAGTTAGCAGCACGGCAGGAGCAGTTCGCGGGTCACTTCCTGTATATGTTGCATACCTATCTACAATCATTCTAAGGTGAGGATCAAGATTTACCTGATTGCTTAATTTACGTAGCGAAGTAAATGGTGAAATTTCACGAATCTGACTAATCAAATTCCTGTTATTGAGCAACTGCCAAAAAGAGTTCAATTCAGATTCGACAAATTGCTCTCGAGAAACATCCCACATTCGCTCTGCCCGTTCAATAATATGTTGCCAACCCTTACTTGCATTTTTTCCTAATTTATTTTCAATTTCAAGATAAGTATTAGGGTTTGATAAATTTGGAAAAGTTAAATTCATTCCATCAGCAAAAAAATAATTAAAAGCCGGATCTACTGGTTCTAAATTTAGTATATGCTCAATTCTCTTTCCGGTTTTCAAAAACAAATCTCTATAAACTGCAGGTAGTGTTAGTAACGATGGTCCAGTATCAAATGCATAGTCACCAAACCACTCAGTTCGACATTTCCCGCCTGATCGATCACTATTTTCATAGACGGTAACTTTGTGGCCAAATCTTGCAAGGCGCGCAGCAGCACTCATTCCACCTATTCCTGCACCTATAACTGCAATTTTAGCCATTGAGAATCTCTCTTCCTCTCCAGCTAAGAGTTTTTGTTAACTTTCCATACCATGAATAAATAATAAGAATTATGAGAAAAATTATCGCGATTGGGTGCAACAGTGCAGTATTTGGAATACCACCCGTCCTGACGGAAGAAATAAATCGACTGGCAAACACCAGTAAAAATGAAACCAAGGCTAAGGTTGAACCAGATAATGCACCTAGAATTGGAACTATTCCGGTCGCAACCAAGAGAGCAACAGCAAATATGGCTCCAATGACAGAACCAAATGCCTTATGCAATGATTTTTGATATCCTAAAAACAGATCTCTAGTTGAATCATACATTTTGCATTGAGCAACATGGCTTGCTTCAGCGACACCGCCCTTGAATCCGTGTTCGAGTAATTTGCGTGCCAACATTAAATCATCTAAAACTTCTCCTTTAATAGATTCATGTCCACCAGATTTTAAATATGCATTTCTTTTGACGATTAGAAACTGTCCATTTGCCACTGCCATTGATTTAATTGAAAACTTTTGACTTATAAGTAATGGAACCGAGGCCATCCAGGACCATTGCAGTAGCGGCTGGAATACTCGTTGAATAAATCCAATAACTATTTGCTTAGGGTAAGGAGAAATGTAATCCCAATCACCCATTTTATTAATTGCAGAGGAGATGGCACAATCTTCTAACCTTACATCAGCATCAATAAATACCAAAGTATTTCCGTTACTTTGCTGGACTAACTGATGACAAGCCCATAATTTGCCTATCCAGTTTTTAGGGGCTGGCTGTCCGCTTATAACTTTAATTTCTGAAAAACTTCGCAAAGCGGCCAGGGTTCCATCTTGTGATTCATCATCTAAAGCTATTATCTCTAGATTCTTAATACCTTTTTGATTCAAGAGGTTTTTTATGCAATCTTTAGCATTTTTTTCCTCATTACGCATCGGTATTAGTACTGAAACTGATTCATTAGTATCTATGCACTCATTTTTGACCACTCTGATTGTTAAGGCATTTAACACAACAAGTGCTAGCGAGGCGCTTGAGAGTATAAGTATGAAGTCCATCAAATATTAGTGGGTGGGCCAAATCGTAGAGCAAAAACATAAGGCACCATAAGTAGGCCAAATACCACGCCACCAGTTAATGCAACTCCTGGAGTACCAAAGAAAAATACATTTCCAACTACTCCGGAAAAGAATGTCCAAGCTAAGAAAAAATTTGGGATAGCAGGTACATCGATTGTATTTCTACGATCCTGCCTGAGAGCTTTGTTTAATATGGCCATCAATCCCATGCCCGTTAAGAGCCAACCAAAAGTATTTGATAATGGAATTGTAGGTTGTAGCGGCACATTTGGGCCTGTGAAATCCCAGATCCATCTCTCAGATGCGACTAATAGTGGATCTAGAAACAAATCCCAAGCCATCATGCCTAAACCGCCGTATAGAAATACCCAATTTTTTGTAACCTTTCGAGCTGCAATAAGTATTGGATGGGCAATCATTACCCATGCAAACGGTACAACCAGTGGTACTCCGTATATCTGATAACCAAGTGTGCCTGAATATTCATAGTTACCAAATGGCCAACCACTACGACTTCCGATTTGTTCGATGACAAGTGAGTATGTGAAAGTTATAAGTAAAAAAATTAGGGTATAAGAAATACCATAAGCAAATAAAGCATGTAACAACATAGCTCCTGCTGCCCAATATATTGTTGCGATTGTTACTAGGCGAAGAACTTCACCATCCACCAGCGGGTATGAAATTTGTAAACCAATAGCAATTGCCGTAATTGAATATAGTGCGAAAAGCTGCCAAGTAGCTAAACCTTTTCTATTATTTCGCTTTGGGTAAAATTGACGTAACGACATAGGTTAATTGTGCCTTATTAGTTAAGTTGGCCACGCTCTTGAATTACCGCAAAGCGAGCAAATAACTCCTCCGAATACCAATTATTCAAAGATGTAGCCTTGATCGCAGCCGTATGGGCTGAATCTTTGTAAGCAAATTGTCTTAAAGCTGCCCCATTTTCCCAGATTGAAAAAGTACCCTGCAATCCAATTGGAGCCTCTCCAATTCCAATTGCGGCAATTAATCCCTCTGAAGCATGCAAACTTTTAGTGACAGGTGGAACAGCAGACCAAAAAGTAAAGTTCTTACTCCAAACAATTCTGGCTCTAGTGACAGCTGCAACTTTTCCAGACCAATCTTTTGCTTTAATACTGAAAGGCTCTTTGCCTGACCATTTTCCATGAGCAGAAATTGGATCAAGAACTACACGATACTCTGATTTTGCAATTTTACGCCAATTTTTAATGACTTTTGAATTATCAAGACCTGCAATATTTTCATCTTTAACCGTTATTAGTAAACCCCATCTCAGTAAATCAGCATCTTTTGGGGTGAAAGTTTCACCTCTGCCAGTACCAAGTAGTTTTATAAAACCAACACCCTTATTTCTTTTCAAAATAAATTTATTTACTGCCATAAACATTAAAGCAGTTAGTAAGTACCTTCTTTGAATGCGCCAGAAGTAGACAACTGTATTCATAATTTGCTTCTAACTGTATTAATTACTTCAGCATAAACTTGATCAGTACTATCCCACATTGGTGCATGACCAGTATTTGAAAGTATCACCCACTTGGCATGTTCTGGCGCTAACGATTTTTCTTGGCATGTTTTTTCGGGCAACGTATGGTCAGTGTCACCAAATACAATAGTTACCGGAATATTTCGATCAACTTTCTTATCAAATCTTTTTCCAAGAAGTGCATCCCATGCAGGAAAGTATCCATGAGATTTGGCCATTGCCTTAGTTGCGTCCAGACATATCTCGTAATCTAATTCCTTCCACCTTGGAGAAACTGTTTCAAATCCGATTTTTTTAGCCCAAGAATAATTTAGAACAGAGGGCGCTAAGCGATTCGCGCCCTCTGCAATAACTCGAAGTGCTACCTCGCCAGGATACCTCGAGGTAAATGGTGTAAGCCAAAGTCCGGCAGGTGCTAAAGCAACTACTCCTTTAACATTTTCTGGATGGCTAGATGCCATCTCAAGAGTTATCCAGCCGCCAAGGGAATTACCAATCAAGCTAAACCTATCTATTCCTAAATCTTTAACATTTTTTAAAACCAACTTTGCTAACGAGGCTGGATCCATAGGTTGACTTTTCGAAAATGCAGAATTCCCATGTCCAGGTAAATCAACAGTTATTACTTGAAAATCGTTCACTAAAAGTTTTGCAAGTGGTTTCCAAGCTGTTGCTGCCGAGCCCAGGCCATGGACTAGAACTACCGGATCGCCTGAACCTTGTGATTCCATTGCTAATTTCATGACTATAAGATTACCTTCTGATGATAAATCTGAATGCATCCGAGTTCGATATGAAAATATCTGAGCCTGGAGTTATATTGCTTGATGTGCGCACGGATTTGGAGTTTGCTCAATCGCATCTTCAATCTTCAATGAATCTCGATGTTTTAAAAGATGGCTTTGCTTCGATGGTCTCTCACTTTGATAAGTCAAAAAGTTATGCAGTTTATTGTCGATCTGGGAAAAGGTCTGTAGATGCCTGTGAAGTTATGTCAGAGCTTGGCTTTAAATCTCTTTACAACCTAAGTGGAGGAATAATTGAGTGGATTGAGGCAGGAAAGGCAATTACTTCAAAAACAGAGTAGGAATTAAATCCTCAACTAGTTTTCTTATCTCATCTCTTATTGGTCTAACTGCTGCTACACCTTGACCTGCAGGATCAGCTAGTGGCCAATCTAAATATCTTTTTCCAGGAAAGAAAGGGCAAGCATCCCCACACCCCATTGTGATCACAACATCCGAACTTTCAACTGCTGCCGTAGTTAACACCTTTGGAATTTCATTTGAGATATCTATTCCAATTTCGGACAATGCTTCGACAACAGCAGGATTAACACTATCAGCTGGTGCCGATCCGGCGGATCTAACCTCAACTTTATCTCCGGCCAGATGGGTTAGGAATGCTGCTGCCATTTGAGATCTTCCGGCATTATGAACACAGACAAATAGGACTGAAGGCTTATCCATTATTATCCTTACCTGGATTTGTAATTTGTTTAGCGATTAAAGTACCGAGCATTGCTCCGATTAATTGAGCGAGAATAAATGCCAGTACTGAAGACGGTGAAATTCCAACAATGGAGGTGGTAAAAATTCTTCCAATTGTTATGGCTGGATTAGCAAATGAGGTGCTGGAGGTAAAAATAATTGCTCCAAATATCCAAATGGGAACGTAAAAGGCAATCAGATCATCTCTTTTTGGAAATCTTAAGATAATCCAAATAAGCACTGAGGTAGCAAAAATTTCGGATATAAAAAAGTTTGATCCACTTCGAGAGATTTCAGATTGCACAAGTATTTTCTGATCAAAAAGTAAATTTGCAAGAAGCGCCCCAAAAATAGCTCCACATACCTGAGCAATAAAGTAGAGAACAAATACCTTTAGTGTTATCTTTTTTAAGATCAGCATTACAAATGAAACTGCTGGATTAAAGTGAGCACCACTAACTTTCATACCGATTCGAATTACGGTGGCCAGTCCCAGTGCAGTTGCTAGCGCATTAATAAAAAGTGCTAAGCCATTATCGGCAGCCAAGAAATTCGCCATATGTCCCGAGCCCACAATTGCAACTGTTAAAACTAGGCTTCCAAGAAATTCCATTGCCATTGCCCGATTAATTCTCACCTAGACCCCCAGCGCTAAATTACCTGTGTAAAAATGGTAAAGCCGGCCAGAGCAATTAATAAAAACGCAAAGCCCTGTTTTAGGTGAACAGTAGGTGTACGTAATGCCAATCTTGAGGTTGCTTGAGCAGTAAGTACTCCAGCTACGGCAATAATCAATGGATAGCTCCAGTTGATTTGTTCCCAAACTGAAAATTTTGCCAACAGAGCGGTTAAGCAATTTAAGGCAATTATCAATAAGGAAGT
The DNA here is from genome assembly GCA_903897475.1 of uncultured Actinomycetes bacterium. Lineage (GTDB taxonomy): Bacteria > Actinomycetota > Actinomycetes > Nanopelagicales > Nanopelagicaceae > Nanopelagicus. The sequence goes on from CAIUBS010000027.1 coordinate 14,815, forward strand.
GCCTGCTGCTTTGTTTTGTGGAGTATTAAAAAATAGTACTAGAACTGGTATTGCTAAAAAACCTCCACCAATTCCAAATAAACCAGTAATGGAACCAATTACAAGTGAAAGTAAAACTAAGGCCCAAGTCGGCATTCTTTTTTCAGGTAAACTCAAAATAGGTGATTTAAGCATTGAGTATGCAGCCGCAATCAAAACGATTGAGAACCCAATCAAAATAATTTGTTCAGGGATTTGTGTGACTACTAAACCAAAACCAATGTTGGTCAAGAGTCCCAAAGCCCAAATGATTGCGCCCTCTTTAATCAATATATCTTTGCTCTTAATTTTTGGAGCTAATCCAGATACTGCCGAGAGAAAAACAACTGCAAGGGAAGCGGTTGTGGCTGCAACGGGAGTGAAATCAAATATATATAAAAATATTGGTACTGAGACCATCGCGCCACCGGCACCGATAAAACCGAGCACGGATCCAATAAAAGCTCCACTTATTACTGCTGCGATAGTTAGTCCCAATTCCATATCTGCATACTGGCATAAATCTCTATTTTTGGGCATTAAAAACCACCCTTTAAAATTTATAAAGGGTGGTTTTTAAAACTTTGTTAGCTAAAGAACAGTAAAGTTCCTACGTTGCTACCAAAATCAGCACCACCTCTTAGCAATGCAAAGATAATGAGAGCAGCACCAGCAAGAGATAAGTCTTTAAAGAATGCTATTGACTCATTTTGCTTTGCCGTAGCATCACTTTCTTTCCAGAATGCGTGCATTAAAAATGCCGTTGGAATTAAGAATATTGCGATTAACAACGCACCTAAATCAGCATAGAAGCCAAGAGCTATGTATAGGCCGCCAAGAAGAATCATCACTCCGCTTAGGTATACCGATACCTTTGCCATGGGAACTTTTTTGTATTGTGCGTACCCGGTCATGGCTGAATTTTTGGTAAAGTGCGCAATTCCTGAATTAATGAATAGCAGCGCAAATAAAATTCGGCCAACAATTAATGCAATTTCGGTCATTATTTTCCTGTCTTTAAGTAGCCCACTTTGGACTGACTACTCAAAAGATTAGGGGCTACTGCCAGGTATATGAACTAACCTTGGGGGTGTGTTCATTTATTTTGCAACTTTAATTAACAGCAGAAATATGTTGAGCCTCTAATGACTCAAGGTGTTGCGACAATTTTGCATGTAGACATGGACGCATTTTTTGCATCTGTTGCTGAAAAAGATGATCCAAAACTAAAAGGTAAAGCAGTAGTTGTTGGCGCAGGGGCTCGGGGAGTGGTTTCTGCTGCAAATTATGAAGCAAGAAAATTTGGCATTAGGGCGGCAATGCCTGTTTATCGAGCTAAAGCTTTAGCACCACATGCAGTGTTTGTAACTCCAGATCATAAAAGGTATAGCGAAGTATCAGCGCAAGTGATGCAGATATTTGAAGATGTAACACCACATGTAGAACCAATTTCACTAGATGAAGCTTTTCTAGATGTAACTGGAGCCAGAAAATTGCTAGGAAGTGGTAGGCAAATTGCAGATTTGATTAGAAACCGAGTTGAACAAGAACAAGGTATTACGTGCTCAGTTGGAATTGCTCACAATAAATTTATTGCGAAAATCGCCTCAGCTCACTGTAAGCCAAATGGTGTGCTAGAGATCGATCCGGAAAAGGTGCTCGATTTTCTTCACCCGCTACCAGCAGCTGAAATTTGGGGAGTAGGACCAAAGACAAATGAGCATCTAGCCAAGTTAGGTTTAGTTACTGTGGGCGATATTGCTAATACTCCAAGAGGAACACTAATAAGAGTATTAGGGCAATCAAGTGGCAGTTCACTCTATGAGTTAGCTTGGGGGCGAGATTACCGTGATGTTGTAACTGAGCATTTAGAAAAAAGCATTAGTGCATCAGAAACTTTTGATACAGATTTAGTAGATCAAGAGGAGATTTTAAAAGAATTTCTTAGACTTGCTGAAAAAAGTTCAGAACGAATGCGCTTAAAGGGATTTGCTACTAATACTATTTCAATTAAAGTCAGATTTGCAGATTTTTCTACAATTACCCGATCTAAAACTGTGGATATTCCCATCACATCAACTCAGGAGATATTTGAAGTTGCCAAGTATCTATATCTAGCTCTTAAATTAGATAGAAGATTTATTCGCTTAGTTGGAGTTTCCTTAGATTCGCTGGTTGAGAATGAGGGTCTGCAGCAGATGGTTTTGGGGCAACGTAATACTGGCTGGAAACAGGCCGATAAGGCGGTAGATTTAATCAAGGCTAAATTTGGCCGCGGCAGTCTGCGTCCTGCTCGGTTAGTTGAAAGTGCTGAAGATAACGAAGAAGATTAGTTGTGAGGAGTTTTAAAAAACTCAAAATTGCTCTATATTGCGAATATGGCACTTTCCGATCATGAACGTAAGTTGTTGGCCGAGATGGAAGCTGCTCTTGAACAGGAAGACCCAAGGCTGCTTTCTACCTTAACCGGTAAAGCTAGAACCAAGCAGGGCTCTAGAGCTCTTCTGGGCTTTGGAATTTTGATAATCGGCCTACTGGTTTTGATCAGTGGCCTAATCGCTAAGGCGACGGTGGTCGGGGTTATCGCTTTTTTAATCAGCCTAAGCGGGGTTATTTTGATACTCACAAATCTAAGCGTTAAGCCACCTGCAACAAAGGGTAGGAAGTTTGGGCTGGGATCCACTTTGGAAGATAGATGGGATCGCCGCAACAATAACGAGATTTAAGAATTGGGCCCAAGTGGCCTCTGTTTTTACCTACCCACCTGAAAAAGGTGGTTTTTTTATGCCCAAATTCAGGTGGGGGCCCAGGGAGCCAAAGTGGGTGCGGGGGGTTGAAAGTGGGGAAAAAGGGAGTAAAGTGGGGTCCTACCAAATAATTTGAGCGTGGGGAGGCCAGTAAATGTTTCTTGGCACCCATGAACCAAAACTTGATGAAAAAGGCAGATTAATTTTGCCCGCCCGATTTAGAGATGAATTAGCTGATGGTTTAGTAATAACTAAAGGCCAAGAGAACTGTCTCTATGTTTTTCCTGCCAGTGAGTTTGCATTAATAACTGAAAGATTGCGACAAGCGCCAGTTACTCAAAAAAATTCTAGAGATTATCTAAGAGTCATGTTTGCTGGGGCTCACGATGAAGTTCCTGATAACCAAGGCCGAATAACAATTCCAACTGCTCTTAGAACATATGCAACTTTAGAAAAGAACTGCGTCGTTATTGGCGCAAATACCAGGTTAGAAATTTGGGATGCAACTGCCTGGGGTAAGTATCTAAGTGATCGTGAAAAAACTTTTGCTGAAGTTTCCGAGGAGGTACTACCTGGATTGTTTTAAATTCAATCAAATATCTATTTAGGCCACCGCCACTTAATAAATATTCGCGGCGCCACTTCCCCGGTGCCGCGCGTTAATTGGTGAAGCTCCGTCGAGTGGCGGTGACCTAAGTAGATATCTGAAGTTAAGTAAAGAAAAAGTAAAGTATAAAAAGAAAATGAGAGTAGAAAAGGGGGAGCGAAGATGAGTGCAGAGCTAGCACATATACCAGTTGCACTAACGCGCTGCCTTGACTTACTTGCTCCAGCTATTGAAAGTAGTTCTAAGCCTTATTTAATTGATGCAACTTTGGGTTTAGCAGGTCATGCAAAAGCATTCTTAGAAAAATTTGGCAATCTTCATCTAATTGGAATTGATCGAGATCAAGCCGCCCTTGATTTGACTAAGAGTCACTTACAGGCGTTTGCTAATCGAACAACTTTTATTCATGATACTTATGATCAGATTGACAAAGCTCTAGTACAAGTTGGCATTACCGAAGTAGATGCTATTTTGTTTGATCTTGGCGTGTCATCTATGCAATTAGATTTAGCCGAGCGAGGTTTTTCTTACTCGAAAGATGCCCCGCTTGATATGCGAATGGACCAAAGTGCACCACTTACGGCTAAGTTAGTTTTAGACACCTATTCACATGGGCAACTAGCAAAAATCATCCAAAATTATGGGGAAGAGAAATTTGCTAGCAAGATAGCTGAAAACATTATTAAGGCACGCAATGTAGGTGAGTTAAACACCACCAAGGATCTAGCTGAAATAGTTAAAAACTCAATCCCAGCACCAGCACGTCGGACCGGCGGAAATCCAGCAAAACGCACTTTTCAGGCTTTACGTATTGAGGTTAATCAAGAGTTAGCAATAATTGAGCGGGCAATACCAGCAGCCCTTTCAGCCTTAAAGGTTGGTGGGCGACTTGTGGTTATGTCCTATCAATCTCTTGAAGATCGAATAGTTAAAAATATTTTCAATCAGGTTATTAAATCTAAAACCCCGCTTGGCCTACCAATTGAGCTTCCAAATTCAGCGGCAAATTACAGATTATTAATAAGTAGTAGTGAAGCAGCTGAGGAGTCTGAACAGATTAGTAACCCTAGATCACAATCAATGCGATTACGGGCGATTGAGCGGGTGGCAGCATAATGGCTATCTTTGAATTTGCACCAGCATTAGAAATTTCTCGCAAGATTGTAAGGGAAAAGACTAATAAGGCTGTATTAAAATTGGTACCCGAAATTAAGTCAGGCGAAGTAGTTGCCGATCGCACCTTCGGAATTATATTAACTGCAATTTTTACGGTGGGATTGATGATGCTGCTAGTAATTAATACTGCGCTCGCCCAAGATGCCTTTAAGTTAAGTGAATTAAAAATTCAAGCTCAGATCCTAAAAGATGAGCGAGACGCAATTCTAAGAAAAGTTGCAGAGAAATCTTCCCCGGATAAGTTAGCTGAGAGCGCTGGCAAATTGGGAATGGTTCCTATTTCATCACCAAATTTCCTAGATATGTCTGAGGGTGTTAGGTGAATCAACAACAAATTGTTCAGGGGCGTATTAGAAAAATCATAGCAATCGCGATCGTACTTTTTATGCTTTTTGGATTAAGGCTAATTGAGATCCAAGCAATTAGGGCAAGTGGATATGTGCAAAAAGCTGATATAGAACTTAGTAAAACTGCCACACTATTGGCACCGCGTGGTGCTATTTATGACAAGAATGGAATTGAGTTAGCTAGAAGTATTTCTGCAATCAATATTGCAGTTGATCAGACCGTAGTAAATGACCCAATTAATGCAGCAAAGGTAGTTGCACCGATTCTAGGTTTATCTGAATCAGAATTAATTCCAAGCCTTACTGGGCAAAGGCGCTATGTATTAATTGCAAAAGATGTTGCACCTTCAAAATGG
>CAIUBS010000028.1 GCA_903897475.1 uncultured Actinomycetes bacterium
AAGATAAAAAAGATGTTGCAAAAGCTATGGATGAGGTTATTGAGTTATTCCCAATTTTAGGCCAAAGACTTTCGCAAACATCCGGCTCTTTATCAGGTGGAGAACGGCAGATGTTGGCAATTGGTCGAGCATTAGTTGCTAGACCAAAACTTTTATTACTTGATGAACCTTCCCTAGGTTTGGCACCACTAATTGTTGAACAGATATTTCAAACGATTAAGTCTTTAGTAGCAAAAATGAATTTAACAGTGGTCTTAGTAGAACAAAATGCCATGGGGGCATTAAAGATTGCAGATGAAGGCGTAGTTCTTAATTTAGGTACGGCAGTTGCTAGCGATTCTGCTAAAAACTTACTAAACGATCCGGCAGTTAGAACTGCCTACTTGGGGTTCTAGATGCTTGAATTTGTTACTGCGATATTAACTTCGCTATCTACTGGAGCTATCTATGCTCTTATGTCCACGGCATTAGTTTTAGTTTGGCGATCTACTCGAGTCATAAATTTTGCCCAAGCAGGCCAGGCAGTACTAACCACATATATTGGTTATGAAATTACTACTAGGTCTGGCTCTTACTGGATTGGATTTATTGCAGCAGTGCTGAGCGGGGCATTAATCGGTGCCGGCATAGATAGATTTTTTATGCGACCAATATTTAAGCGGGTTAAATCGGGCCCAATCGTAATGATTGCACCTGTTGTTGCCACGCTTGGATTATTGGGAATTATTCAGGCCATTGTTGGATTTATTTGGGGATTAAATTATCTAACAATTGCTGCCCCTGTTTCCACTGAGGGCATTAAAGTCTTTGGCTCTGTAATTGCATTTAGCCCATTTAATTTAATGATCTTAATTTCAGTTACCTTAAGTATGATTTTACTAACTATTTTGTTTCAGAAAACTAATTTAGGTCTTGCTCTTCGAGCATCGGCCTACTCGCCAGAGATTGCAAAACTTTCAGGAATTAAAGTTGAAGCCATTAGAACTATCGGCTGGGCATTGGCTGGTGCAGCTGGAGGTTTAGCAGGAATGCTTTATGTACCAGGATCTTATCTATATCCAAATTCTATGGAGGTCTTACTTGTTTTTGGATTTATCGCTGCCGTAATTGGTGGGTTGGATAGTTTATTTGGTGCAGTAGCTGGTGCAATGATTTTAGGCTTTGCTATAAATTTTTCAACTACTTACATAAGTTATAAATTAGTATTCCCAACCGCATTTGTTATATTGATTTTGGTACTTTTGATAAAACCAGGTGGAGTATTTTCAAGCAAAAAAGGCAGGAAAGATTAATGGTAAAGCTCTCACCTAACCGTAAGCGATTGTTTGCTTTTATTTTACTTGGATGGGTGCTGCTTTTAATTTCTGATCGAGTAGGTGAATTACGTCAGTACCAAGGTTCATTCGTTGCCATGTACGCGTTGGCAATAGCCTCAATTATTTTACTAACCGGTTACTCAGGTCAGTTATCACTTGGCCATAGTGCTTTAATGGCAGTAGGAGCTTATGCTGGTGCGCTTTCAATAAATAATTTAAAACTCCATCCTGCAATTGCTTTAGTAGTTGCCGCACTAATTGCTGGCGTTTTTGGATTATTTTTAGGATTTGTAGTTGCAAGATTAAGTGGTCCATATTTAGCAGGCACCACATTAGCTCTAGCTGTTTCGCTTCCAACAATTGCAAATCAATTTCCAATTTTGGGTGGTGAACAAGGCATAGTTTTTGATATCGGAACTCCACCACAAAGATTCGGTGAAGAGTTTTCACAATATAAATGGTTTTTTTGGATTAGCAGCCTGGCGGCATTAATTTCTATCTGGATGCTCTCAAACTTGTTGGCATCAAGGTATGGCAGAGTTTTTCGGGCTCTCAGAGATAACTCAGTTGCTGCTCAACTATCAGGGATAAATGTTGGGCGTCTAAAGGCGGTTGCATTTGCCATTAGCTCTGGCATAGCAGGACTTGCAGGGGGCCTATTGGTGATGCTGATAAGTGGTGTTTCACCCAGCGCCTTCCCGCTTAGCCTCTCATTTGCTTTGCTTACCGGTGCGGTTGTTACTGGCGTGTATAACCTAAAAGGTGTGATGCTAGGGGGGTTGGTTTTGGTGGCTATACCTGAAATCGCCGAATCGGTAGTATCGCGCATAGGAGGTTCAGAGGGATTCACTACAACCTTGCCTGGTTTTATGGTCAGCGCACTACTTATTTTGGCGGTGCTCTTTACACCAAATGGACCCGGACAATTACTACATCACCACAAGAAAAAGCATTAAATTCAAAGCAAGATAACTAGATAGGGAAGGAAATAAATGATCAGAAATACTCGCATGAAACGACTTTCAATCGTTTCAGCGGTAGCAACAGTAGGAGCGTTGGTTTTTAGCACGCTTCCTGCACAAGCTGCTACCCCAGGTGTTAGCGCAAAGGAAATTAAGCTGGGTTACTCCGGCCCACTAACTGGTTCTGCCGGTTTGGTTTACGGAAAATTACCAGGAGCTATGAAGGCTTACTTCGATCACATTAACGCTAATGGCGGAGTCTATGGTCGTAAAATCAAGTTAGTTTCAAGAGATGACAAGTACTTACCTACTCTTGCAGCAACCCAAACAACAAATTTAATTTTAAATGACAAAGTCTTTGCATTAGTTGGAGCACTAGGAACTGCAACTCATAGCAAGGCTTATGTTGCAGCTCAACTTGCTAAGAATAATGTTCCAGATCTGTTTGTGAACACTGGCTTTAGTGGATTTGCTAACAAAGCTAAATATCCAACTACCTTCACAATTCTTCCAAGTTATGCCATGGAAGCAAAGATTATGGCTAAGTTCATTAAGGACACACCAACACTTGCTCCACAAGCATCATTCTTGATCGCTCAAGATGATGAATTTGGTGTTGACGGTGTTAATGGATTTGCATTAGCAGGACACAAATTTAGCGCTGCCCCTACTTTGTACCCACAGGGTGCATTAACACCAGCACTTGCAGAGGGTGCACTTACAAGATTAAGTGCAGTTCCTGGCAAGCCAGTACTTGTACTGTTTGGAACTACTGATTCAACTGCCACGATTCTAAAAGCAGCTGAGAAGTTATCTCTAACTAACAAGTTCACTTGGATTGCTGGCTCAGTCGGTGGCGATGCCAACACATTACTTGCACTCGGTGTAAAGCCAGCGACAATTAATGGCGCACTTGCAGCATCATTTTTCCCAGATGCTAAGGATGCAACTGATCCATATGTAAGTGAGTTTATGAAAATCAATACCAAGTACAACAAGGGTGTCTCATTCGACAACGTAGTACTTCAGGGTATGAACTCAGCGATGCTAACTGTTCAGGCACTTCGTGCAGCTGGAAAGAATCTAACTCGGGCTGGCTTAATAAGCGCTATTGAAAGCAAGGGTGCAAACTTTGCAAGCGCAGGTCTTGTGCCATTGAACTACTCAGCAACTAGCCGAGTAGGTTATAACGGTTACTGGTTTGGTCAGTTAAATGAAAAGGGTGAGCTAAAGCCATTTGGTGGAAAGCTTTCAATTTATACAACAGATTCCACATCAAACTCAGCACCAACGGCTTCCTCATATGAGCGTAAGCCAGTTCCTAAGAATGGGGTACCAACAAACTCATGATGAATAAAACTCTAAAAAAGAGCCTAGTAGCTCTAACAACTGCAACCTTGGTTGCAGCACTTGCAGTAGCAGTTCCGACTGCGGCAAGAGCTGACGGACTAACTTGTAGTGAGGTTGCTGCGGCGGTTAAGTACAGCGCTCGCAACACTCAACTATGTACTGGTGTTGATCAATTTGGTGCCAAGTATGAAATTGCAATGCCAAAGAAGTTCAATGGAACTTTGATTGTCTTCTCACATGGCATTCGCTATAACGTCAACCTACCGCCACTTCCTGTAATTGCGCCAAAGGGCGAGGTAATTGATTACTCACCTGCAATTGCGCCATCTTTAGAAGTGGCAACTTCATTGTTAAAGCAAGGATTTGCACTTGCTGGCTCAGGAGTACAGGTACAAGGCTGGAATGCAGCAGAGCAATCACTAGCAAATGTAATCCTTATTGATACTGCTTACGCAAAATTTCCTCAGATAGATCGAGTAGCTGCTTGGGGTAACTCACTCGGCGCACTTTCAACTCAATTAATGGCTGAGCAAAATCCGGGCTTAGTAGAAGCTGTTGCTCCACTATGTCTAGCAGATTCAGCGCTAGCTGAAATTACAATGGCTGGAGATTTCTTGTGGGGATTGAAGACTTTGTTTGATCCTTCTATAAAGGCTGTTGGCTATTCAGCCGGGGAAGCAGGTTATAAAGAAATGCTTGGCGATTTAGGTAAAGTCCTTGGAGTTCTTGGATCTTTGCAAGCTGCAATTGCTGCAAATCCAACTGCTCCCGCATGGCCTGCAACCTCTACTGCCCCAGCAACTCTTAAGGGTATTCCAGTACGAAGTGCAGTTTTGCTTCTTGGATTAATCTCAGGTGTTTCAACTCAATCAAAGACTTATGATGCATCAAGCGGTCCAAAGGGTCCACTAGAGACCACATTTGGGTTAGCAATTAGTCCAGCACTTGCAGTTCTTGAAAATGGTGCGCAAGCTGCTATTTTGGCAGTTATTGCAAACTATGACATGGAAGTTCGTGCCGGTGGAGTTGTATTTGATAATTCAACTACTAATTATGCGGCTCGGTTAGGTGATGACAGCGATGTTTATGCCGCCGCTTTATCTGGTAAAACTGCAACCGCAGGCATGTTGGGTTATTTAAGTGCACTAAACCCAGCTGCGCCTCGAGTCAAAGCAGATGCAGCAGCTGTAGAACGCATTAAGGCAATAGGAGAGATACAGGGAACCATTACAGTTCCAACTATTACCTTTACTGCAACAGCAGATCACATTACCCCTCCAGGTGCAACGCAACATCTGATTAATCAATATAACGCAGCGATTGCAAGTGGAAACAGCAAGAAGGGTCTTCTAGTTAATATCTGGAATAAGCCTTCAGATGAGTACACCCAATTCGATTCTGCTGGAAGGCCAATAACACCAGCAGCGAATCCAAGTGGAACTGGCCATTGTAATTTCACAACAAATCAATATTTAACCGTTGCGAAATTATTAACAGACTCAGCGAAGTCTGGAAAGGCACCATCAGCTAAAACTGTGGCAGCTGCAATTAGAAAAGACAAGAACTTATTTGTGGATCCAAATTACACGGCTCCATTGCTTAAGTATCGTCAATAACTAATTAAGTAAAAGGGGCCTCAGTTTCTGAGGCCCCTTTTTTTATCTATAAACTACTCTTAATCATGAAAATAACTATTGGCTCAATACAGCAGATGCAGCAACTAGGCATGAAAATTGGCGAGAAATTAAAAATGGGTGATGTAGTGGTCTTAACAGGTGAGCTTGGATCAGGTAAAACATTATTAACTCAAGGCATTGCTACAGCTTTAGGACATAAGGATATTACCTCACCGACATTTGTAATAAGTAGAGTTCACAAAGGAACTCCTAATCTTGTCCATATTGATGCTTATAGATTATTGGATTTTGAATTAAATGCATTCACTGATCTGGATTTAGAAAGATACCTAGAATCTAGCGTTTTTGTTATTGAGTGGGGAGCCAAATTTGTTTCATCGCTAACAGATGAGTACCTTGAAATTAAAATTGAACTTGGCGATTTAGAAAACCAAAGAATTATTGAAATTGCTCCTGTAGGTAAACGATGGATTGAATTTAAAGTATGAGCATAACGTTAGCAATTGACACCTCCACTTCTAGAACCTCTGTAGCGTTAATTAAGAATGATGAAGTCTTGTTTAATAGATTTCACGATGATCCAATGGCTCATGGTGAAGTCTTACCCAAACTAGTTGCTCAAGCATTAGGGATCGAAACAGAAATTGATTTAGTTGTTGTTGGTATGGGACCTGGTCCATTCACAGGACTTAGGTCAGGTATTGCATTCGCGCAAAGTTTTTCATTTGGTCGCGGAATTAATTGGATTGGAGTTTGCTCATTAGATGCCATGGCAGCTGGATTTAAGGAAAGTGATTTTTTAGTTTCAACAGATGCTAGAAGGAAAGAAAGATTTTGGGCTCGGTACATAGGTTCAGTCAGAGATGGTCAACCTCAAGTAAGTAATATAAATGAGTTACTAAAACTGAATTTACCCATATTTGGTGAAGGTGATTATTTTCCTGATCCAGTTCAACTTGCAAAATTAGCTAAACTTAATGATTCAATTACAAAACCAATTTACATCAGAAAACCTGATGCATATCCAGTTCCTAAGAATATAAAGTTTAGAGTAATGACAAATCTTGACTTGATTTCTGCTAGTGCTATTGAAAAACAGGTATATGGAAAAAGTGCATGGAGCCTTAATCAATTTAAAGAAGAGTTTTCAAAGGTGCCAAAAACAGCACAATACTTAGTTGCAGAATTAGATGATGAAGTTATTGGATACGCCGGAATAGTTTTTAATGCAGATGTTGCAGACATTCACACCATAACAGTCATGGATTCGCAGCGAAGGAAAGGTATCGGCCGTGAGTTGCTAAAACGAATGATTGATTGGGCCCGAAGTAAAAAAGCCGATGCAGTCATGCTAGAAATGCGCTTAGGAAATGATGAAGCTAGACCACTTTATGAGCAAATAGGGTTTGTAGAAGTTTCAAAGCGGGAGAATTATTACGCACCTGGGGTGACTGCTGTTGTTATGCGCAAGGAATTAAAATGAGTCCAATTGTTCTTGGTATCGAAACTTCATGTGATGAAACTGCAGTTGGAATTGTTAATGGTAGAAACCTATTAGCAAACGTTATTTCATCGAGCGTTGAAGAACATGTCAGATTTGGTGGCGTAGTTCCTGAAGTGGCTAGCAGAGCGCATCTTGAATCCATGCAGCAGGTAATTAATCAGGCATTGTTGGATGCAAAAATTAAGATATCTGATGTTGATGCCATAGCAGTTACGGCTGGACCTGGATTGATTGGTGCGTTACTAGTTGGAGTCAGTAGTGCCTCTGGCTTAGCATTAGCATTAAATAAACCGCTCTATGGGGTTAATCATTTAAATGCACATATTGCAGTTGATACTTTAGATTCCCAAGAAGAATTCAGACCTAGTATTGGTTTATTAGTAAGTGGCGGACATTCATCCATTCTACAAATTAATAATTTAGTAACAGATGTAATTGTTAAAGGTTCAACAATTGATGATGCTGCAGGTGAAGCTTTTGATAAAGTGGCAAGAATTATGGATCTAGGATTTCCAGGAGGTCCATTGATTGATCAACAATCAAAATCTGGAAATAGGGATTTAATTAATTTTCCAAGAGGTTTAACCCAAGGAAATGAAATTGAAAAGCACAAGTTTGATTTTTCTTTCTCAGGATTAAAAACGGCTGTTGCTAGATATCTAGCGCAAACTCCTAACCATAAGAAGGCAGATGTGGCAGCCTCATTTCAGGAGGCGGTAGTTGATGTTTTAATTAGTAAATCATTACTTGCTTGTAAAGAGTCAGGTATCGATAATTTAGTGATTGCAGGTGGAGTGGCAGCAAATAGTCGACTCCGAGAGCTGGCTAGACAAAGATGTGAAAATGCCAAAGTTAGACTTCGAATACCGCCGGCCTCTCTTTGCACAGATAACGGCGCCATGGTGGCCGCACTGGGCTCATTAGCTATTGCGCAGGGTATCGGTCCATCTGCAATTGGTGTATCGGCTGACTCCGCCGCAGGGGTTAATCAGATCATTTGGGCGTAAATACCCTGCCAAGTTGCTCCTAACGGCCAAGCCCCTTAAAGTTGGCTTTAGCACTCTAAGCCTCCGTGTGCTAAGTCGGCCCTGAGGCAACATGAGTAAAAAATTTATGAAGACAAGTAACTATGAAGGAGTATGAGTATGGCAATTTCAATTAAGCCTCTAGAAGATCGCATTGTTGTGAAGGCAAATGAAGCAGAACAAAAGACTGCTTCTGGGTTAGTTATTCCAGATACTGCCAAAGAGAAGCCACAAGAAGGAACAGTTATGGCAGTTGGCCCTGGCCGTTTTGAAAATGGCAATCGCATTCCTTTGGATATTAAAGAGGGTGATGTAGTTCTTTATTCAAAATATGGTGGCACTGAGGTTAAGTACAACAATGAAGAGTACCTAGTACTCTCTTCTCGTGATGTACTAGCAATTATTGCGAAGAAGTAAAAATGAGTAAATCACTTCAATTTGATGAAGCAGCTCGACGTGCAATGGAGCGTGGAGTAAACATCCTTGCTGACACAGTCAAAGTAACGCTTGGGCCTAAGGGTCGTAATGTTGTTATTGCAAAAAGCTATGGTGCTCCTTTAATCACAAATGATGGTGTGACTATTGCAAAAGAGATTGAATTATCGGATCCAGCGGAAAATATGGGTGCTCAACTTGTTAAGCAAGTTGCGGAAAAGACCAATGATGTAGCTGGAGATGGCACAACTACTGCGACAGTTTTAGCACAAGCGATGGTTAAAGAAGGTCTTCGTAACTTAGCTGCTGGAGCTCAGCCAATGGAGCTTAAGTATGGAATTGAGCAAGCCGTTTCTGCAATCACAGAGGCTCTAAGAAAAAATTCAACTGCCGTAAGTGGAAAGTCACAAATTGCAGATGTTGCGACTATTTCAGCCCAAGATAAAGCAATTGGTGATTTAATTGCTGAAGCCATGGATAAAGTAGGAAAAGATGGCGTTATAACTGTTGAAGAGTCATCAACAACTGGACTTGAGCTTGAATTCACAGAGGGTATGCAATTTGATAAAGGTTATATCTCTCCGTACTTTGTAACCGATGCAGATCGTATGGAAACAATTTTAGAGGATGCTTATATCCTTATTTCAGGCCAGAAAATTTCTGCGTTGAGTGAAGTATTACCAGTACTTGAGAAGGTTGCTCAGGCAAGTAAGCCACTTTTGATTATTGCCGAAGATGTGGAGGGTGAAGCCCTTTCAACTTTGGTGGTAAACCGTATGCGCGGGACCTTTGCATCAGCTGCTGTTAAAGCACCTGGTTTTGGTGATCGTCGAAAGGCAATGTTGCAAGATATTGCGATATTAACTGGCGGTCAGGTTATTTCAGCAGAGGTAGGTCTAAAGCTAGAACAGATTGATATTTCTATGCTTGGAAAAGCTCGTCGGGTTGTAATCTCAAAAGACAACACAACTATTGTTGATGGATCTGGCAATAAGAATGATGTTGCTGCTCGTGTGACTGAAATTAGACGAGAGATTGAAAATACTGATTCAGATTGGGATCGCGAAAAACTACAGGAGCGAGTTGCAAAACTTGCTGGTGGAGTTTGTGTTATCAAGGTTGGTGCACATACTGAAGTTGAATTAAAAGAGAAAAAGCATCGCTTAGAGGATGCGATTTCAGCAACTCGCGCAGCAGTAGAGGAAGGAATTGTTGTTGGAGGTGGAGCAGCATTAGTACATGCCGCAACTGCTCTCGATAATGATTTAGGCTTTGAAGGAGATCGTGCTGTAGGCGTGCGTCTAGTTCGTAAAGCATGTGATGAGCCGCTTCGCTGGATTGCTGAAAATGCTGGTCAAGAGGGTTATGTTGTAGTTTCTAAAGTTAGGGCAATGAAACCTAATGAAGGTTTTAATGCCTATTCAGAAACTTATACTGATCTTGTAAAAGAGGGTGTAATTGATCCAGTTAAAGTAACCCGATCCGCATTGGCTAACGCAGCCTCAATTGCAGCAATGTTTATTACAACTGAAGCATTAGTCTTTGAAACTCCAGAAGAGAAAAAGGATGAAGCAGCAGGGCATGGTCACTCACATGGACCAGGTGGACATTCACACTAATTATTAAAATCTGGGGTCTTGTTTTCAATAAGCTGATAATCGACTAACATTAACCAGTGGAGAATATAACACTGGCAGTTGATTGTGGTGGTACTGGAATCAAGGCCTCAGTTTTCGACATAAACGGAAAAGTTCTAATAGATTTTCCATATTTAAAGACGCCATACCCACTCTCTCCTGGTTTACTTACCGACATAATTAAAAATTTTGTAATTGCTGACACCCGAATAAATCGAGTCACTGTTGGATTACCAGGCATGATCCGCAACGGAAAAATTGTATTCATTCCGCATTATGTAAATAAGCGTGGGCCTAGAACTGCTCTTGATCCACACCTAAAAAAAGCCTGGCACGGATTTGATTTACAAAGTACTTTAACTAAGAAACTAAAGATCCCTATTTTAGTTTTAAATGATGCCGAGGTACATGCTTCTGCAGTAATAACAGGTATTGGGTTAGAAACTGTTCTTACATTTGGGACCGGCTTAGGCTCTGCAATTTTCAGTGATGGAAAAATTGCTCCACATCTAGAGTTATCTCATGCGACCATTAGGTATGGAAAAACTATCGATGCCTGGATTGGAGAGATATCTCGAAGGCGAATGGGTAATCAACTTTGGTCACGTCGAGTAAAAGCTCTAATTGAAGAGCTTTATCCAATGATACTTTGGGATAAGTTGTATATAGGTGGTGGAAATGCTCAACGGATTAGCAGGTCTGCGCTAAAAAGTTTTGATTATAAAGTCAAGATAATTCCAAATTCTGCTGGCGTAGCTGGTGGTGTAAAAGCATGGGATCTTCTCACCTAGTTTTATTCATTACTAATAGTAGATACGATTGGTTATATGTCAGAAATTGAAATAGGCCCAGGCAAGCGAGCACGAGCAGCATATTCTTTTGATGATATTGCGATAGTGCCATCTAGAAGAACTCGTGACCCTCAAGAGGTATCAATTTCATGGCAAATAGATGCATATAAGTTTGATCTACCTTTTTTAGCCGCTCCAATGGATTCAGTAGTTTCACCAGAAACTGCAATTTCAATTGGCAAAGCTGGTGGCCTTGGAGTTTTAAATCTTGAAGGTATTTGGACTCGATATGAAGATGCCGAAAAACAATTATCTTATATGGCAAAACTTTCTGATGAAGAAGCCATAAAAAAAATGCAAGAAATTTATTCAGCTCCAATTCAACCAACACTTATAAAAGAAAGAATTGCCCAAATTAGATCTGCTGGTGTGACTGTTGCTGGTGCTTTATCGCCTCAACGGACTGCAGAATTTCATAAAGCTGTAATAGATGCCGGAGTTGACGTTTTTGTAATTCGAGGTACAACTGTTTCTGCTGAGCACGTTTCTGAGAACTCAACCGCTTTAAATCTAAAGAAATTTATTTATGAATTAGATGTTCCAGTAATTGTTGGTGGCTGCGCAACTGCGCAGGGTGCTTTACATTTAATGAGATCTGGAGCTGCTGGAGTTTTAGTTGGATTTGGTGGTGGATCAGCACACACCACAAAAACAGTGTTAGGTATTTCAGTTCCTATGGCATCTGCAGTTGCAGAGGTAGCTTCAGCCAGACGTGATTATTTGGATGAATCCGGGGGCAGATATGTACATGTAATTGCAGATGGTTCTGTTGGATCAAGTGGTGAAATTGCAAAAGCGATTGCATGTGGTGCAGATTCCATAATGATGGGATCACCACTTGCAAAGGCAGCTGAAGCTCCAGGAAAAGGTTGGCACTGGGGATTGGAAGCTCATCATGCTCAATTACCAAGAGGTAATCGAGTAAAGGTTGGAACAGTTGGTTCGCTAAGTGAAGTGCTAACGGGCCCATCAATTACCTCAGACGGATCTATGAATTTATTTGGTGCACTTAGAAGATCTATGGCAACCTGTGGTTATTCCGATTTAAAAGAGTTTCAAAGAGTAGAGGTAGTGGTTAAACCCTAATAATCTGAGAAAGTACTTAAAGTTGGGTTGTAATTATCAATAACGGACCATTTTTCTTGGGTATTACAAACTTATTGATTAAACTAAATCCCATGCTTAAAACAAAAATGACAATCTTCTCCATGTCTATTTTTGTTTTATCGTTATTTCCAATTACGAATGCAACAGCTGCTCCAAGTAATAAGCCCTTTAAGTTGAATTGTAAGAGCACTAAAGCAAAAGGGCATACTGTAAAAAATGTAATACCACCTGAAGTAAAAGCTCCATTCAAAAATAGAATTATTAATTTGTCCACTAATTGTGGCGAGATTGTCATTGAAGCATTTGGTGTAAATGCGCCAGTCACGGTAACTGCAATGACTGCGCTAGCTAAAGGTGGATTTTTTGACCAAACACTTTGCCATAGATTAACCACCGAAGGTATATTTGTATTGCAGTGCGGTGATCCAACTGCAACAGGTAGGGGTGGGCCTAATTTCTTCTATAATGATGAAAATTTACCGCCGGCAACTGACGATAACTATCCTGCCGGAACAGTTGCAATGGCTAACTCTGGTGCTAACACAAACGGCAGTCAATTTTTTATTGTTTATGAAGATACATCACTATCGCCAAACTACACAATTTGGGGAAAAGTTGTAAGAGGTCTAGAAATTGTTAAGGCGATCGCAAAAGATGGTGTGGTTGATGGGAAAACTGATGGATTGCCAAAACGCAAAATTGCAATTGAAAGAGTTAAAGTTCGCTAATTAGTATTAACGATTTTAAATATTTCAGCCACTGATCCTTTAGGTAGATTATTCGCCTCAGCATTTTTTTCGCCCCACTCTCGAACCATTTTTTCTAAGTTCTCATTATGAGCAGTCTGGCTAACATGACTATGCAGTGCCTTCATTTTTTTATCAAAAGTTGAAGTGATATCTACAAAATGATCCGGAGTTGCAGATGACATCACCCAAACTTCTCTAACTCGCCAAGGTTCTAGCCCTTCAACCTTAAGTAAATCTTCAAATGCAAAGGGATTTCTTGAGTCTGGATAAACTGCTTGGATTGCAGCCTCACCGGCAGCCATATGATCGGGGTGAGAGGCAAATAATCTATCCCAATTTCTTTCAGGAGATTGAATAACCATTCGATCTGGTTTTGTGATTCTAATTTGTCTAACAATATCTTTTCTTAGCTCTATAGTCGGCACAAGCCATCCATCTCGATAATTTAGAAAAGTAATATCACTTACGCCAACAGCTAAACCTGCTTGTCTTTGCTCATGTTGCCTAATTTTTGGCATATCTTCACGGGGAACATTTGGATCTTCTCCACCTTGATCGCCATTTGTACAAATGCAGTATGAAACTTGGATACCTTTGGCGGTCCACTGGGCAATTGTTCCAGCTGCACCAAAATCACAATCATCAGGGTGTGCAGTAACTACTAATACGCGCTTGATTTCACTGTCATCTAATGGCTTCATTGGAGACAAGATTACCGCAGCAAATCTACTTGTCTTACCCACCGATAGACTTAGCAATATGTCTGCACTTACACAGGGTTTAAACCCAAATCAACTAGCTGCTGTTAAAAACGAAGGCTCACCACTGCTGGTTGTAGCCGGTGCTGGCTCTGGAAAAACTAGAGTTTTAACTCGAAGAATTGCCTACTTGTTGGCTGAACGAAATGTTGCACCGTATGAAGTATTAGCAATTACTTTCACGAATAAAGCAGCTGGAGAAATGAAAGAGCGAGTAGCTGAACTTGTTGGAGAACGTGCAAAAGTTATGTGGGTTTCAACCTTTCATTCCGCATGTGTTCGAATTTTAAGAAAAGAGGCTGCATTACTAGGCTATACAAATTCATTTACAATTTATGATCAAAGTGACTCGCTCAGACTAGTCACATTAGTTATGCGAGATTTAAACCTGGATGAAAAACGTTATGCACCAAGAGCTATAGCGTCACTCATTTCTCAAGCAAAAAATGAGTTGATAGGACCTGCGGATTATTTAAATCAGGCTAAAGATCAGTTTCAAGAGATAGTTGCACAAGTCTTTAATGTGTATCAAAAGCGGCTATCAGGAGCTAATTCCATGGACTTTGATGATCTAATTTCAAAAACTGTTGAGGTGCTACAAAGATTTCCTGAGGTTAAAGCTAAATATCGATCTAGGTTTAGACATGTTCTAGTCGATGAGTATCAGGATACAAATCATGCGCAATATGTATTAATTAAAGAGCTTGTTGGGTCAGAGAAAGAGGGATTTCCTCCCGCTGAATTATGTGTTGTTGGTGATGCTGATCAATCTATATATGCATTTCGGGGTGCAAATATAAGAAATATTTTACAATTTGAGGCTGATTATTCGAATGCTAAAACAATATTGCTAGAACAAAATTATCGATCAACTCAAAATATCTTAAGCGCTGCAAATGCGGTAATTTCAAATAATGAAGGTAGGAAGGAAAAAAATCTTTGGTCTGATGCGGGAAGTGGTCCGCTAATTACTGGTTATGTTGCCGAAAATGAGCATGATGAAGCAGATTTTGTAGTACGACAAATTGCAAGGCTTCGTGATCTAGAAAAATCTAAGCCTGGTGATACTGCCATTTTTTATCGAACAAATGCCCAATCTCGCGTATTTGAAGAGGTATTTATGCGAATTGGCATTCCATATAAAGTTGTTGGTGGAGTTAGATTTTATGAGCGTAAAGAGATTAAAGATCTTTTGGCCTACTTAAGAGTTGTTGTTAATCCAGAGGATGAAATATCAATGCGAAGGATTATAAATACTCCAAAGAGAGGAATTGGTGATCGCGCATTAGATCAGATAGATCTTTACTCCAAGAAAAATGGATTAACTTTTTGGCAATCGTTGTGTGAAGTAGATAAAAATCAAGAGATAACTGCTAAGTCATCGGCTTCACTTATAGAATTTGTAAAATTTGTTAAATCTATGCAAACGTTAGTTGAGGCAAAAACTAGACCATCAGTAATTACGCAAGCAGTGTTAGAGCAGTCAGGTTTATTGGCAGAGTTAGAAGAAAGTAAAGATCCACAAGATGAGGTAAGAGTAGAGAATTTAGAAGAGTTAGTAGCTGTTGCTACGGAATATGAAGAAGGTGAAGTTGAAGAAGGTGAAGAAATATCATTAACTGGATTTTTAGAGGATGTTTCACTAGTTGCAGATGCAGATCAAATCCCAGATGGAGACGATCATGGTGGAGTTGTAACAATGATGACACTACACACCGCCAAAGGCTTGGAGTTTCCAACAGTATTTTTAACAGGAATGGAAGAGGGAATTTTCCCTCATTCTCGTACCTTAGATGACCCAGAGGAGTTACAGGAAGAAAGACGCCTTGCCTATGTTGGATTGACTAGAGCCAGAGAAAATCTGTTTATAACTAGAGCTGAGTATCGATCTGCCTGGGGTGCACCAAACTATAACGCTGCTTCAAGATTTATAAGTGAAATTCCAGATAATGTAATTGAATGGAACCAAGCAGAAGAAAAATCTTTTAAGTTAAAATCCTCAGTTAGACGAAATTTTACGGCCCCAAAAGCCACTGGAAAAATAAGCAATACAATGCAATTAGCTGTTGGTGAGCGAGTATCACATGACACATTTGGTTTGGGCACAGTAATTGAGGTAAGCGGTGAAGGAGATAGAGCTGAAGCCACCATTGATTTTGGCTCATTTGGGCCCAAGCGGCTGCTGTTGCGTTATGCACCAGTTGAAAAATTATAAAATTTTGAATTAGTTCATTACTATTACAACCTTGCAGTAGTTAATTGATCGGGGAAAAATATTGGATCTATTTGAGTATCAAGCACGGGATCTTTTTGAATCTCATAAAATTCCAGTATTAGCTGGAGCAGTAGCAAGTACCCCACAAGAAGCCGAAGCTGCTGCTTTAAAAATTGGTGGCAAAGTTGTCGTAAAGGCGCAGGTAAAAATTGGTGGTCGTGGTAAAGCTGGTGGCGTTAAATTGGCAGAAAATCCAGCAGATGCTAAAGAGAAAGCAAGTGCAATTCTAGGAATGGATATAAAAGGGCATATTGTAAAAAAAGTTATGATTGCTCAGGCAGCTCCAATTGAATCTGAATACTACCTCGCTATTTTGCTAGATAGAGCTAATCGAAATTTTCTAGTTATGGCATCAGTAGCTGGTGGAATGGAGATAGAAGAGGTAGCTCATAAGACTCCTGAAAAGTTAGCTCGAGTGGGAATTGATCCAAATAAAGGAATAGATAATGCAAAAGCTATTGAGATTGTTAAAAGAGGTCAGTTTCCAGCTGATGTAGTTGATCAAGTTTCTGATGTGTTAATTAAGCTTTGGGAGGCATTTATAAAAGAAGATGCAACTTTGATGGAGATTAACCCACTTGTTAAAACCGCAGATGGAAAAATCATTGCATTAGATGGCAAAGTTACATTAGATGATAATTCAAGTTTTAGACATCTAGAACATGAAAAACTAGTTGATCATTCTGCTACAAATCCTTTAGAAGCTCTAGCAAAAGAAAAAGATCTGAATTACGTGAAGTTAGATGGGCAGGTAGGCATTATTGGAAATGGTGCCGGCTTAGTAATGAGCACTTTGGATGTAGTTGCATATGCAGGTGAAAAATATGGGGTAAAGCCAGCAAATTTCCTAGATATTGGCGGAGGCGCATCAGCTGAAGTTATGGCAAATGGTTTATCAATAATATTAGGTGATAATGATGTTAGAAGTGTGTTTGTAAATGTATTTGGTGGTATTACTGCCTGCGATGCGGTTGCAAATGGAATAGTTCAAGCATTGGAAATTTTAGGATCAAAAGCTACCAAACCAATAGTTGTTCGCTTAGATGGAAACAATGTTGAGCTAGGCAGAAAAATTCTCAATGATGCAAATCATCCATTGGTACAACAACTTGAAACTATGGATGGTGCCGCAGCTAAAGCAGCAGAATTGGCGGCAAAATAATGGCCATTTTTGTTAATGAAAATACAAAGGTAATTGTTCAAGGTATGACTGGCTCAGAAGGAACTAAACACACAAAACGAATGTTGAAAGCTGGAACAAAAATCGTTGGCGGAGTAACTCCTGGTAAAGGTGGACAAACTTCGGATATGGATGGAGTTTTAATCCCAGTATTTAATTCAGTAAAAGAGGCCATGGATGCAACGGGTGCGAATGCATCAGTAGTTTTTGTTCCACCAAAATTTGCTAAATCTGCGGTGATGGATGCAATTGATGCCCAAATTCCTCTAGTAGTAGTAATAACTGAAGGAATTCCAGTTCATGATGTTGCTGCTTTTTATGCGCGAGCTGTTAGCAGTGGTAAGACTCAAATTCTTGGACCAAACTGTCCAGGAATCATTAGTCCGGGGAAAACTAATCTTGGAATTATTCCATCCGATATCACAGGTGCAGGTCAGATTGGGCTGGTATCTAAATCAGGCACACTTACTTACCAAATGATGTATGAATTAAGAGATTTTGGTTTCACTACTGCTGTAGGAATTGGTGGCGACCCAATAATCGGCACAACCCATATTGATTGCCTTCGTGCATTCCAAGATGATCCTGAAACAAAGGCGATAGTGATGATTGGTGAAATCGGTGGCGATGCTGAGGAAAGAGCAGCACAATTTATTAAAGAGTATGTAACCAAACCAGTTGTTGGTTATGTTGCTGGATTTACTGCACCTGAAGGCAAGACTATGGGTCATGCTGGCGCAATTGTCTCCGGATCCTCAGGCACAGCTTCTGCAAAAAAAGAAGCACTAGAAGCAGTCGGTGTTGCGGTTGGTAAAACACCAAGTGAAACCGCTAACTTGATGCGCAAGATATTGAATGGGTAAATCGCAGATAGGAAAATAATGGTTGCACGTCGACTTTATGTAACGTTGCAACAAGTAATTCGGTCAATCTTAATTGTTCTATTCCCACTTGCCTTTATAACTCTATTTGCCTGGGCTACAGCAGGAAGTACATATGGAACAACCTCTGACCCAATGAGGGCGGCAGTATGGCTTTGGTTGGGTGCGCATCTAGCTCCATTTAACATTGTGAGTAATGAAGTGACTGGTTATCTCTCATATTTACCTATCGGGGCAGCGCTACTTCCGATACTTGCAATAAAAAATGGCTATCACCGAACTTTGCAAACAATCGGAAATAAGAAAATTACTCGGTCTTATTTTATATTAGTTTACTTTGTACTTTATATAGTTCTAGCATTCTTAGCTAGTAATTCTCAAGTTCAAATTGATTGGATTAGAGGACTAGTAACACCTCTAATTTTACTTTTAATAGCAACTTCAGTAAATAAGTTTGAGAGCTTAATAAAGCTTCAGTGGAGTTTGTTTATCTTTCTTCTAGGAATTAGCGGACTGGTTTTTACACTTTCTTTAGTTTTAAATTTTTCCACTGCAAAAAATCTATCGATAATCATCCAGCCAGGAATACTTGGTGGCATTCTTTTAGTGATATTACAAATCTTATATTTGCCAAATCTATTTTTTGCAACCTTTAGCTACCTAATTGGGTCTGGATTTTCGCTAGGTCAACAAACAAATATTTCGCCAATAACTTTTGATTTGCGAGAAATTCCAGCAATTCCGGCTTTGGCAGCGCTACCAAGTGGAAAACTTCCTTGGCTGTTGGTTTTTACTATTCTAATTCCAATTTACGGTTGGATTAATTTGAGTTTAATAAATAAAGTCAAATTAGATTCAAAAAGTGTAAATCAGTTAAAGATTAGATTTATTTTTATTTCTGTTTCATTTTTGGCATTAGTATCAATTCTAAGCTCAGGGTCTTTGCTTACTGAGAATATGTCACCAGTTGGTGTAAATCCATTACTAATTTCTGCAGTAATTGCACTCCACCTACTTTTAGTTATGCTGATTATGTATCTTTACCCATTCATATTTAAGAAAAAAGTAAAGCAAGGGTAGGCTTGAGAAATGAGTGCGATAATCATTAATGGTAAAAAATCGGCTCTGGCTGTAAAAAATCAGATTGCCAGTGAAATTAAGCGCACGAACAAGGTTTTAGGACTTGGGACAATATTAGTTGGTGATGATCCAGGCTCTGTTGCGTACGTTGAGGGTAAACATAGAGATTGTGCAGAAGTTGGAATAAATTCAATCAAAGTTAATTTATCGGCAACGGCTTCACAAAGTGAGATAGTAAATGCCGTAAATGAGTTGAATAAGAATTCAAAGTGCACAGGTTTCATTGTTCAACTTCCGCTACCTAAATCAGTCGATGTTCAAAAAGTATTGGCCCAAATCGATCCAAAAAAAGATGCCGATGGATTACATCCAACTAATTTAGGAAATTTAGTATTGGCTAAAAATTCAGTAATTCCATGTACTCCAAAGGCCATACTTTCTCTGCTAAATGAGTACAAGATAAATTTAGTTGGCGCAAAAGTATTAATAATTGGTCGAGGTACAACTGTTGGCAGACCTTTATCAATTTTACTTTCACAAAAAGAAAGTAATGCAACAGTTACATTAGCTCATACTGGCACAAAGAATTTATCAGAGTTGCTTTTAGATTCCGACATAGTTATTGCTGCAATTGGTAGTCCTCATTTTTTAAAGCCTGAAATGATTAAATCTGGCGTTGTAGTTATTGATGTTGGAATCACAAGAACTGCCCATGGACTAGTTGGAGACGTCGATCCAAAAGTTTCAGATAAAGCCGCAGTATTTTCTCCAATGCCAGGAGGCGTAGGACCAATGACTCGAGCCATGCTTTTAAGCAACTTAATGGAATTGTCCAACCAATGAAAGATAGTTTTACTTTAGATCAAATAAGAAGATTTTCCTTGGTCGTAGTATTAATTGGGCTAGTTATTGGGATGACAGGTGCAGTTAGATCTGGTTCTATTGTTTTATCGTTAGGTGCAAGTGCCTTTGTACTGGCTAGGTATACACAGCAAAAAGTTAAGCGAAATATTGAACTTCTACTTCCAATTATGATCTGTGTCATGCTTTTTATCTTGGCAATATCTTTACCTAACGCCCGATAGATACTCGATTTAGTGGTAACGGCTTTCAACAGTAATATTGGGACATACCCTGAGAGGATTAAATGAGTAGATCTGGGAAAGTGACTGTTGTCGGAGCAGGATTTTATGGTTCAACCACCGCTCTTAGACTTGCAGAATATGATGTATTTGAAACAGTAGTCCTAACCGATATTGTTGAAGGAAAACCTGAAGGATTAGCTTTAGATATTAATCAATCAAGATCGATAGAGAAATTTGAAACGAAATTAATCGGTGCAACAACTACCAGCGAAGGCGGCGGGTATGAAAAAACTGCTAACTCTGATGTAGTTGTAATTACTGCAGGATTGCCTCGGAAACCTGGAATGAGCCGAATGGATTTAATTGGCGTCAATGCTGGAATTGTCAGAGGAGTCGCTGAGAACATTGCTAAACATTCACCAAATGCGGTAGTAATTGTGGTTTCTAATCCTCTAGATGAGATGACAGCACTTGCTCAACTTGCAACTAAATTTCCATATAACCGAGTAATGGGTCAGGCTGGAATGTTGGATACTGCAAGGTTTACTAACTTTGTTGCCGAAAAATGCAACGTAGAAGTATCGGCTGTTAAAACTCTAACTTTAGGCTCTCATGGCGAAACAATGGTGCCAGTACCAAGTCAGTGCACAGTTAATGGAAAAGCTTTAGCAGAGGTTTTGTCTCAACAAGAAATTGCAGAACTAGTGGATAAAACTCGAAATGGCGGAGCAGAGATTGTTGCGTTACTGAAAACTGGATCTGCTTACTACGCTCCATCTGCTGCTGCAGCCAGAATGGCTAAAGCTGTAATTACAAATTCAAATGAGGTAATGCCAGTTTGTGCTTGGGTTAACGGCGAATATGGAATTACTGGAGTTTATCTTGGCGTTGAAGCTCAAATTGGAAAAAGCGGAGTTAATAAAGTAATTGAAACAAAGTTAACAAGTGATGAGCTTTCATCACTTAAGATTGCGGCTGAAGCTGTTCGAAGTAAACAAGCAGATGTTAAAGATCTATAAGGGCGGAGTCTGAAGTGAATAAGATCAAAGTTGAAGGTACTGTTGTAGAGCTAGATGGCGATGAAATGACCAGAATTATCTGGCAATTCATTAAAGATTCATTAATACTTCCTTACCTTGATGTGAATCTTGAGTACTACGACTTAGGGATTGAATACCGAGATAAAACTGATGATCAAGTCACTATTGATTCCGCTCATGCAATTCAAAAGCATGGTGTGGGCGTAAAGTGCGCAACTATTACTCCAGATGAGGCTCGGGTCGAGGAGTTTAAATTAAAGAAAATGTGGAAGTCTCCTAATGGGACTATTCGCAATATATTGGGTGGCGTTATATTTCGTGAACCAATTATTATTAAAAATGTTCCCCGCTTGATTCCACATTGGACTAAACCAATTGTGATTGGCCGCCATGCATTTGGTGATCAATACCGAGCAACTGATTTTAAAGTACCAGGCCCAGGTAAGTTAACAGTTACATTTACTCCTACCGACGGCTCAAAGCCAATGGAATTTAATGTTTTTGATTTCCCATCTTCAGGTGTGGCTATGGCGATGTATAACCTAGATGACTCAATTAGAGATTTTGCCAGAGCTTCATTTAATTATGGGTTAATACGTAAATATCCAGTATTTCTATCTACTAAAAATACAATTCTTAAAGCATATGATGGTCGATTTAAAGATATCTTTGCCGAAGTTTTTGAAAAAGAATTCAAAGCCGATTTTGATAAAAATAATCTAGAGTATGACCACAGATTAATTGACGACATGGTTGCAACCTCACTTCGCTGGGAGGGTGGATACATCTGGGCATGTAAAAATTATGATGGCGATGTTCAATCTGACACCGTGGCACAAGGTTACGGCTCACTTGGATTAATGACATCTGTTCTTATGACACCGGATGGAAAAACAGTTGAAGCTGAAGCAGCACACGGAACGGTAACTCGTCACTACCGAGATCACCAAGCTGGTAAAGCTACGTCAACAAATCCAATTGCATCAATATTTGCTTGGACTCAAGGGTTAGCACATCGTGCAAAACTAGATAACACTCCAAAGGTTGCTGAGTTTTCAAAGACTTTAGAGAAGGTTTGTATTCAAACTGTCGAAAGTGGCAAGATGACAAAAGACTTAGCACTTTTAATTAGCAAGGATGCACCTTGGTTAAACACTCAAGAGTTTTTAGCTGCAATTGATGAAAATCTCAGAAAAGCAATGTCTTAAGATTCAAAAGTAAAACCCCACTCAAATTGAGTGGGGTTTTTTACTTTAACCTTAGTTAATTCGTTTACCGGTAGTTGCATCAAACAAATGAACAGAATCTGGATTGACTCCAACTGTTACTGTTTGACCAGCCTTCGGTGGAGTCTTTGGATCCCAACGAATAATTACCTGACCTAATTCTTCAGTGGTATTTGCAAACTTTAGAGATTTATCTACAGGCTTTCCGTAGACAAATGCATCAGCGCCTAATTCTTCAACAACCTCAACTGCAACATCAAAACCAGTTGAAGCTGGTATGAATCCTTCTGGTCTAATTCCTACAGTTACAGAAGGAGAGGAGGTAGTAGTTGAGATAGCGAGATTTCCTAGCATTGCCTTACCACCAGAGACTGGCGCAGTTAGTAGATTCATTGCAGGTGAACCAATAAAACCAGCAACAAAAACATTTTGTGGCTTGTCATAAAGATTTCG
>CAIUBS010000029.1 GCA_903897475.1 uncultured Actinomycetes bacterium
CTCGTGGCAAGTGCAATGCCATTACTTGTGGGAGTATCCGCGATATTGGGCTCTTTATTGATTATGTATTTGTTAACTTTATTTACTGGCGTAAGTGTTTTTGCCTTAAATCTAATTACTGGTCTTGGTCTAGGACTCGGTATTGATTATTCACTGTTGATGGTAAATCGATTTAGAGAAGAGTTGCATGCCGGTAAATCAGTTGATGAGGCAATTCGCAAAACTGTGAGCACTGCTGGAAAAACGGTTTTTTACTCCGGTCTAACAATCGTTATTACTTTAGCCTCGTTAATGCTATTTCCATTAATGTTCCTAAAATCTTTTGGCTATGCAGGTGTGACAGTAGTAATTATGGCAGTACTTGGATCATTGGTTGCACTCCCAGCATTACTTGCAATATTGGGAACTCGCATAAATAAAGCTGTGGTTCGAAAGGGAGCAATTACGCCTAAGGAAGATGGTAGATGGGCACAAACAGCAAGATTTGTAATGAGAAGGCCGGTTGCAGTAGTCACATTATCTTTAATTTTATTAACGATTTTAGCCGCACCAATTAAGGACATTGTATTTACACAAGTTGATTCCAGAGTCTTGCCAGCTAGTAACCCTGCTGCTGCTGCATCGCAAATAATTTCAGATCGTTTTCCTGGTCAAGAAGGTAACCCAATAGAAATTGTAATTCCAAAAGGTGCTGCTATTACTAATCAGATAGATCAATACACTGCTGAATTGGCAAAGGTTGACGGTGTTGTTCGAATTGGCCAGTCGCAAATTTTTGGTGAAGATGTTCGCGTAACCGCAATTCATTCAATGGGACCAAGAACTCCTGATGCTGAGCGCTTAATTAAAGAAATTAGAAAATTACCAGCCCCGCAAGGAACTTTAATAGGCGGTGTGGCAGCTGATTATGCTGATACACAAAATGGAATTGCTCGAACCATGCCATGGGCACTGCTATGGATAACTCTTGGTGTGCTAATTCTAATTTTTGTTTTTACTGGATCAATTATTTTGCCGATAAAGGCTGTACTGCTAAATATTCTCTCACTGGGAGCAACAATGGGAGCGATTACCTGGATATTTGTTGATGGAAATTTGAAGTGGTTAGTTGGTGACTTTACGGTAGTAAATGCGGTAGATACTGGTTCAATTATTTTAGTTGCTGTAGTGGCATTTGGTTTATCGATGGATTATGAGCTATTTCTGTTATCACGCATAAAAGAAGAGCATGACGCTGGTAAATCTAATGTGGAGTCTGTAGCAATTGGATTACAAAGGTCAGCCCGCATCATTACTGCAGCAGCAGGATTGCTCGCAATAGTTTTTGCGTCATTTATATTAAGTGGCGTAACTTCGATAAAGATGTTGGGTTTTGGTGTGGCTTTTGCGATTATCTTAGATGCAACTTTGGTTAGAGGTTTACTAGTACCTGCATTGATGAGATTGTTCGGAGAACGAAATTGGTGGGCACCTAAATCAATGAAGCGATTTACAATCAACCATTAATTGCGTCCCCGGCGGGAGTTGAACCTGCGACCTACCGCTTAGGAGGCGGTTGCTCTATCCACTGAGCTACGGGGACAATATTTAATTTTAAAAAATTAAAGTTACCTTAATTGTAATTTAATTCATGAATAATTGATAACAAATCATTTTTTGTGCTTAATTTGTCTTTAAATTAACGCTGAGATAGACTAGCGATAATTCGTTTGGAGTTGAATGTCATGAAGGCCCTAGTTATAGGCGCCGGTGGAGTTGGTAGAGCGATAGCAAATATCGCATCACGTCGATCATTTATTGAATCAATGGTGATTGCTGACCGTACACTTGCAAGAGCAGAAGAGGCTGTGGCGCGCGTAAAAGATCCTCGCTTTTCTGCGGCAATGGTTAATGCGGCTGAACTTGAAGATGTTAGAGAGTTAATCCGAAAAGCAGCTCCAGATGTAGTAATTAATGCGGTTGATCCTAGATTTGTTATGCCAATATTTTTAGCATGTGAAATTGAGAATACTAATTATGTTGACATGGCAATGTCATTATCGCGCAAGCATCCACATTATCCATACACTGAAACTGGCGTTAAGTTAGGTGATGAGCAATTCGCCCGAGATTTCAACTGGGATGAGCGAAAAATTTTTGCACTGATTGGTATGGGCGTAGAGCCTGGTATGAGTGATATTTTTGCCAAGTACGCAAGTGAGCACCTATTTAGCCGAATTGATTCCTGCACAATTTTAGATGGATCAAATTTAAGAGTTGAAGGTTATGACTTTGCGCCATCTTTTTCGATCTGGACGACAATTGAAGAGTGCCTAAACCCACCACTAGTTTGGGAGGATGGTCGAGGTTGGTATACAACCACACCTTTCTCAGAGCTTGAGATCTTTGATTTCCCAGAGGGCATTGGGCCAGTTGAGTGTGTGAATGTTGAGCACGAAGAGGTGGTCTTGATTCCACAGAAAATAGATGCCAAAAAAGTTAACTTTAAGTATGGCTTGGGTGCTGAGTTCATTACAATTTTAAAAACAATTAATATGTTAGGAATGGATAGAAAAGAAACTGTTGAAGTTCAAGGTGTATCTGTTTCACCAAGAGATCTCTTAACAGCATCACTTCCAGATCCTGCAACCCTTGGTGAGCGTATGCGTGGAAAAACTTGTGCCGGAGCACTTGTTAAAGGTTTAGACAAGGAAGGTAATCCAAAAGCCGTTTATATTTACAATGTTGTTGATAATGCTTGGTCAATGAAGGAGTTTGGTGATCAAGCTGTAGTTTGGCAAACTGCTATTAATCCAGTTATTGCACTGGAATTAGTGCACAAAGGAATTTGGAAACCACAAGGTGTAAATGGACCTGAGTGGTTTGAATCAAAACCATTCTTGGATTTACTTGAAGAGTATGGAACTTCTTGGCATATTCGAGATGAGGATACTTCAGGGATTAAAAAGTAATGGCAACTGCGCTGGTTACCGGAGCTACAGCAGGTATTGGTGCGGCCTATAGTGAGTTACTAGCAAAAGCAGGATTTGATTTAGTTTTAGTTGCTAGAGATTTACCTAGATTAAATTCTTATGCAACTCAGCTTAAAAAATTGCATAAAGTTAAGATTGAAACAATAAAAGCCGATTTAACCAAGCCAATTCAACTACTCAGGGTTGAAAAGCGCCTAGCAAATACTGCAAAGCCCATAGATGTTCTGATTAACAATGCTGGGTTTGGCATAAAAGATAGTTTTTTAGACTCCGAACTTAAGAAAGAGCAAGAGCTTTTAGATGTCCTAGTTACTGCGCCTATGCGACTAACCCATGCGGTGCTTCCAGTAATGGTTAAGCGAAATAGTGGAGTTATTGTGAATGTAAGCAGTATCGCTAGCTGGATTGCTGGTGGAACATATAGCGCAGCTAAATCGTATTTAACCGTTTTTTCAGAGTATTTAAATAATGAATTAAATGGTACGAAAATTAAAGTATCAGCACTCTGCCCTGGTTTTACTAGAACAGAATTTCATCAAAGAGGCAAAATGAGAATGAGTGGATTACCCAACTTCATGTGGTTAGACGCTAATAAGTTGGTTGCCAAATCTTGGCGTGATGCGCAAAAGAATAAACCAGTATCAGTTCCAGGATTTCAGTATAAAACCCTAGCAATTATCGCCCAATATGCACCAAGACCAATTGTGAGAAAGATTGGTATTAATGTCAGAAGAAAACAGAGATAGAAATTTTAATCTATAGTTAAAGTTTTACTATTTGCAGAAAATTTAATTGCTTTAAGATCAGAATTTGCCGGCGGAACTTTTAACTTACCATTTAATAAAAACTCAGATCCATGCCCTGGTGGACTACATACCCAGCCTTCAGCAGATCTTTTAACAATCACGCCAGCATGTGGACAAGAAAGATTAAATACTGAAAATCCTTTAACTCCTTTTGAGGTTCGAACAACTGCGACCTTGCCATATTTTTTAATCGGCAGCTCTAGGACTCCACCAACTTCAGCCAACGCTTTATTTGCGGCTAGGTTAATAGTGGTTTTGCCATTTTTAAGAGTCTTAACTCCGGTGGCAGCAACCGCTGGCATAGCAGCTAGAGCTGCCAAGGCAGCTCCTCCACAGATAAAACTTCTTCTGGTGAGTGCGTCCACTTATATTTTTCCTCTTCCCTACTTTAAGTACTTGAAATATTTTAAAATTCATTGATGCGTACTTGGAAAAGATACTGGATTTTAAAAGGCTTGGCCATCTTTTTTTTACTTTCCCACCTAATCCTAAGATTACTCTTTCCTGAGCCTAATATCTTCATAGATTTGATTCTTTTCAATCTAGTCGGCTTATTGGCATCAGCTATTGCATTTAATGCACCGGTCTTAACAGATAAATTTTCAGCAGTTGCAGTAGGAAGTGCAACCTTAATTTGGAGCATAGGCTCCTTTTTATCAACCTGGGGCTCTTTTTTTAAATCTGAAACTCCGCAGTGGTTTTCTGAGCTTTCTTATTCAATTTTCTATCCACTTGTTTTCTTTGCCGTAATTAGAGGATTTACTCAAAGATTTAAAATCAAAGCACTTGAGTTATTAGATACCACCATTATTACCTTTGGCTTAACTGGTGTTTTAACTGCATTCTTACTTAAACCTGCCATGATTGGATTTGAAGGAACTGCCTTTTCAGTTTTTATCTCAATCCTTTATCCAGTTGGTGACATTGTTATTCTGGCAATTGCTTTTGCCTATGCATTGTTAAGTCCAATTGGAGTTAGATCACTTTTACTATGCAGTGGATTGTTGCTATTTTCTTTATCTGATTTGTTTTTTATCTGGTCATCTTTAAATGCGACCTATTCATTTGGATCAATTACAGATGATGGTTGGATTGCAGGGCTACTACTTATTTCTCTTTCCTTATCTTATGGCGCTGAGCAAAGTAAGTTTTCTGAAAAAATCTCTTCTTATAGCGCCACCATTGCATTAATTGCCAGTAGTTGCTTACTCGGAATTGCTGCCTTAAAGCCGGGATACTTTCCAAGTTTTATATTACTTCCTGGTTTTATCACGATTGCTTTAGCTTTTATTAGAATGAGTTTTGCACTCTCTGAGGCAAATACTGCAGGCACTGAAAGAATTTTGGCCAGAACCGATGAGTTAACTGGGTTATCAAATAGAAGAAATTTTCTATCTGAATTATCAAAATTAAAATCTGGCTATATCTTTTTATTAGATTTAAACGGATTTAAAAAAGTCAATGACTCATTTGGCCACGAAGCCGGTGATCAACTGCTAAAACAGGTGGCAACTAGATTCGCTAGAGCACTGCCAGCAGGGGCTTTGCTAGCAAGATTAGGTGGAGATGAGTTTGGAGTTATAGCTGAAATATCACAGCAG
>CAIUBS010000030.1 GCA_903897475.1 uncultured Actinomycetes bacterium
AACATAAATAATCCTTGAATTAGTGCTCCAATAGTTAAACCAACACCTGCTATTGTCGCTGTAGAGTTAAGTTTTTCAGTTACAAATAATGGCAAAATTGAAGAACGCAAACCAAATAAAATCCAGTTATTAATAAATGCTAGTATTAATGCAATTTGATATGGGCGCAGTTTAAAAGCCTGACTCAACGTTGTTTGTCCTACTTGATTAGTTGGTAAATCAACCTTTTTTCCTAATTTTTTCTCACTTAAGAAGAACAGAGCTGTAATTGCCGCCATTGCAAGAGTAATGGAGTAAACAAAAAATGGAGCCCGAAGAGAAATCCCAGCAAGTAGACCACCAAATGCTGGCCCTGAAATTCCTCCTAATAAAAAGCCACCGTTATATAGTGATTGCGCTCTAGCACGGTAGTCATCACTTACTGACCTCATAAGAAGTGAACCGGCAGAGACTGAAAACATGGAAGAGCCAAGACCACCTAGTGATCTAAAGATTAACAACTGGCTATAGTTTTGCGATAGCGCCGTTAGTAAAGTGAAAAAAGAGACCATAAACAAACCAAAACCGAGCACGGCTCTTTCGCCAAATTTATCAACTAGGCGTCCAGATACTAAGCCAGAAGCGAATCTGACAATTGCAAAGCAGGAGATTATTAAGCCGATTGCGGTCTTACTGACACCAAAAGATGCTGCAAAGATAGGAATTGCTGGAATTATCAGACCAAAACCAACAGCAACCAGAAATGAAACTGTAGAAAGAATCGCTACCTCTCTGGGTAGTTGAGCAAATGGATTCTTAATATATCTTTTCAAGTCTTTAGCCTATTGCCTCACCAGCAGCCTCTGTTTTTGCAGCATGATGGTCAGTGCTGCTTTGTAACGGTTTTTCTTTTAAGAAGAAAGCCAAAACAAATCCAATAAAAGTAACTGGAGCAGCAGCAAGAAACACAATTTGAAAGGTTTGAGTAAAGCTGTATAGAACTGTATCTCTAATTACTGGTGGTAAGGTTGCAATTATTGATGTATTTGTAGTTATGACCTCAAGATTTGCAGAATCAAAACCCTCAACCGCTTTTGGGTTAGTTTGACTTAAGGTTTGGAAATTATCTTGTAGATAATACGCAACTCTATTACTCAGAATTGTTCCAAAAATAGCAGTACCAAATGCACCACCTAATGACCTAAAAAAAGTATTTGAGGATGTTGCTATTCCCATATCTTGAAAACCAACTGAGTTTTGTAAGGCAATTACAATTGTTTGCATTGATAAACCTAGTCCAGCACCAACTAGAATTGCATAAATAGAAAGTACTGTAAAAGAGGTATTTTCATTTAGCGTTGACATTAAAATTAGACCAAAAGTCATTATTCCTGCGCCTAGAATTGGAAATATTTTGTAGCTTCCAGTTGCCGAAATCCGCTTACCACTAAAAATAGACATAGAAACAATGCCAAGCATTAATGGAATTAGTTTTAAGCCAGCTTCAGTTGCAGAATTTCCTTTTACTACTTGTAAATACAATGGCAACATTACAATTGCACCAAACATGCCTGCTCCAATTATGAAAGCCAATGCTGAAGTGAGAGAGAAGGTATGATTTTTAAATAACCTTAGGGGCAAAATTGGCTCTGCTGCACGTTTCTCCTGCCAAAGGAAAATCAAGGTTAGAAGTAATCCACCTGAAATAACGGTCAGGGTTAAGGGATTAGTCCAACCATTTTCTGGTCCATAAACTGATACAGCTAGCAAAACAGCACTTACAGCTAATACAAGTAGTAGAGCGCCAAAGTAATCAATTTTGTGTTCACGTTTAACTTTTGGAATATGAAGCACAGCTGAAGTGATTATCAAAGCTAAAATTCCAAACGGAAGATTTATGTAAAAAATCCATCGCCAGCCAGAAATTCCTAAAATTGTTGCGTTATCTGAAAAGAATCCGCCCAGTAATGGCCCTGCAACTGAGGATAAACCCCATACGGCACCAAAATAACCTTGGTACTTTCCACGCTCTCGTGGTGCAACGATGTCGCCAATAATTACAAAAGTAAGTGCCATCAATCCACCGGCACCTAAACCTTGAAGGGCGCGGGTAAAAATTAATTGAGTCATATTTTGTGAAGCACCCGCTAAAAAAGATCCAATCAAGAAAGTGATAATTGCAAATTGAAATACAGGACGCCTTCCATATAGATCTGAAATTTTTCCATATAAAGGTGTAGAGGCTGTTGATGTTAAAAGATAAGCAGTAATTACCCAGGTGTAATGATTTAATCCATTAAATTCTTCAACAATATTCTTAAGTGCTGTAGATACAATTGTTTGATCAAGTGCTGCAAGGAGCATGCCGGTCATCAACCCGCTCAGCACTACCATTATCTCTCGATGAGTAAGAGGCCCATTCTTTTGATCTTTTGATTTATTCTTCGCGCTTTTCATCTACTTTCCTCGCCTCTACTTTAGTTTTTGACTTAAAATCAAGCATTTTATTGCAAGAGGAATAGTTTACCTCTATTTCTTGTTAAGATTTAACAATGAAAGCAATCATCGCAGAGGATCTATGTAAGAGCTATAACAATGGCTCAGTGAAAGCATTAAATGGTCTAAACCTTGATGTTGAAGAAGGAACAGTTCTAGGAGTATTAGGTCCAAATGGTGCTGGTAAAACTACAACTGTAAGAGTTCTTGCAACATTACTTACTCCAGATTCAGGGCGCGCAACGGTTGCAGGAATTGATGTCTTAAAAAATCCTGATGAGGTTAGAAAAATTATTGGCCTGTCAGGTCAATATGCTGCAGTTGATGAAACATTAACTGGCTGGGATAACTTAATCATGTTTGGCCGCTTATATCACCTATCGGCAAAGCAGGCCAAAACACGAGCTATTGAATTATTAGAACAATTTTCACTAACTGATTCTGCAAAAAGACCTATTAGAACTTATTCAGGTGGTATGCGCCGAAGGCTAGATCTAGCGGCCTCATTAATAATTAAACCGAAAGTGTTGTTTTTAGATGAACCAACTACTGGGCTTGATCCAAGAGGTCGCCAAGATATGTGGGGAGTAATTAATGAGTTAGTTAAAGGCGGAGTGACTTTATTGTTAACAACTCAGTACTTAGAAGAGGCAGATCACCTAGCTGATGAGATTGCCGTGATTGATCATGGGAAAGTAATTGCCAGAGGAACCTCTGATTCACTTAAAAAACAAGTCGGTGGTGAAAGACTTGAAATTGTGGTTGAAAATCAATTCGTATCTGCTACTAAAGAAATAGTGGCAAAGGTGAGCGGCGGTGCAATTAATGTTGATGAAGGATTACGCCAAATTTCAGCTCCAGTGACAACCGGTAGCAAAGCATTAATTGAAGCTGCAAAATTACTTGATGAAAAGGGTATTCATCCATTAGATATTGGACTAAAGCGACCATCGTTAGATGATGTATTTCTTTCGCTAACTGGACACGTTGCAGAAGAAAAGAAGGATGAAGATTTAGCTAGCTCTGGAAAGAAAAGGGGTAGATAAGTGAGCGCCGTATCAGATGCCTTAGTTATTACTAAACGACAATTACTGCAACTAACAAGAGTTCCTGAAGTTCTTCTATTTTCGACCATTCAACCAATTATGTTTGTATTGTTATTTCGCTACGTATTTGGTGGATCAATTGATACTGGTCAACCAGGCGGGTATGTTCAATTACTTATGCCTGGAATATTTGTACAAACTGTGGCATTTACCTTAGCTGGAACTGCAGTTGGTTTAGCTGCCGATATGCAGAAGGGATTAATTGATCGATTTAGATCTTTACCAATTTCACGATCAGCAGTAGTTTTTGGTAGAACTCTAGGTGATGGTGCATTAAACATAGTAGTGCTGGCAGCTATGGGAATAACTGGATTTATTGTTGGTTGGCGCCCAAGCTCTGGATTTTTTAATATCGTATTAGGTTTCTTATTTCTACTAGTTTTTGGATTTGCCATGTCTTGGGTAGGAGTAATCATTGGGCTGTCTGTAAGAGAAGAAAGAGTTGCGCAGAATGCAACGTTTATTGCGGTATTTCCATTGACTTTCTTATCTAATGCTTTTGCGCCAACTACTGGAATGCCAAAGCCACTGCAATATGTGGCTGAATGGAATCCAGTTTCAACTATGGTGGCTGGCTGCCGTGAACTTTTTGGATTAAAAAATGAGTTTGGTGCTACAGCAGGATCTTTTCCCAGTGAAAATCCATTATTGATGTCAGTAATTTATATGGTGATAATTATGGCAATTTTTATTCCGCTTAGTGTTCGTAAGTACAATAAAGCTAGCAAGTAAAGATCTAGATAAAAGGTTGTGCTTCAAGAATTGCTACTGCAATCTGCTTGCCGTTAGGCGCTGTGTAATTAACAGTCTCGCCTACCTTTGCACCAAGTACTGCACTTCCAAGTGGAGATTTTTCAGAGTACACATCGATATCACCACTTGCAATTTCTCGAGAGCCAAGTAAAAACTTCAATTCATCACCAGCAATATCTACAGTAATTAACATACCAAGACCTACAACTCCAGATTCACTTGCAGGAGGTGTTCCAATATGGGCATGCTCCAACATGTGTTTAAGTTGGCGAATTCGCCCTTCAATTTTTCCTTGTTCTTCGCGTGCTGCGTGGTAGCCGCCATTCTCTTTTAAATCTCCTTCAGCTCTGGCAGTTTCAATTTTTTTAATTATCTCTGCGCGAAGTGGACCCTCTAAATCAGCAAGCTCTGATTTAAGACGATCTGCAGCTTCCTGGGTAAGCCAGGTCTGAGTTGGTTGGTTCATGAGGGTAGAAAGATTACTGGCAACTGGCAATTCCTGCATTTACCGCAGGTAAGCGAGTAGAGATCTCAACGGTACGTTGGTTTTCACCGGCAGCTAGCGATCTAGCTGGCATTAAATCTACTACCTCACCAACGGTATTTTTATCAATATCTTTTGCCACAAGTGAGCAACTATGTTCAGTTGATAAATCCCGTACCGAAATTTTATATGTTATGGATATTTTTTTATCACTGACAACTTTAAATGAGATTAAGGTAGATCTGATATCAGGGTTAGCAAAGTTTGTGCCACTCCAAATAAACCAGAATAAAACCAATAGAAGTGAAAGTAATGTGATCCAGATCCGATTTTTGCCAGCAGATTTGATTCCGTAGCGCTCGCGCAGCCTTGGATCAGTTAGTACTTTGGGATGAGTCACACGCTAAGT
>CAIUBS010000031.1 GCA_903897475.1 uncultured Actinomycetes bacterium
ATCATCTCCAATTACTAATGCATACGTAGCGCCGCTCTTATCAGCAGCCTTCATTGCTCCCTTTAATCCCCTATCGCCGTAAGCCATATCGCACTTAATTCCTGCATCTCTAAGTTGTGATAGAAGTTTGAAGCCAAATGATTTAGCTTCATCGGTGATTGGTGCAATAAACAACTCCAGTGGGTTAATATCTAATGGCAAAGTTTTCTCAGCTTTGCATGCCATTAATACTCGATCAACTCCAAGTCCGAAACCGATTCCACTGACATCGGCTCCGCCAAGTGAGCCCATCAATCCGTCATACCTTCCGCCTCCGCCAATACCAGATTGAGCTCCAAGTAAAGGATGATCGAACTCAAAGGTAGTTCCTGTGTAATAATCCAAACCTCTCACCATTCTTGGGTTAATTTGGTAAGCAATTTTCACAGAATCAAGCAATTCTTTAACTTTCTCAAAATGCGTAGAGCTCTCAGAACTTAAATAATCCAACAGCACTGGAGCTTGTCTCATTTTTAATTTGATCTCATCTCGCTTATCATCGAATAATCTTAAAGGGTTTAGTTTTGCTCGCTCAGCACTTGCCTGATCCAATTCTAAGGTTGAGATAAATTTAACTAAATCTTTACGATGTGCATCTCGGCTCTTGCTATCCCCCAAAGAGGTAATATTTAGCACGTATTGTTTTAATCCTAATTTCTTAAAAGCAGAATCAGCAACCGAAATAACTTCAACATCGATCTCGGGATCGTTGTATCCGATTGCTTCTATTCCCACCTGATAAAACTGTCGATATCGACCAGCTTGTGGTCGCTCTGCCCTAAAGAATGCACCAGAATAGAAAAGCTTTACGGGCAATTGTCCTTTATCCAAGTTGTGCTCAATTACTGCTCGCATCACGCCAGCAGTTCCTTCAGGTCTTAGCGTGATCGATCTTCCACCTCGATCTTCAAATGTATACATTTCTTTGCTGACCACATCGGTAGATTCACCAACACCTCTGGTAAATACTTCAGTATCTTCGAAAACTGGTAACTCAATAAGGTTATAGCCTGCCAGCTTTGCACTTTGCAATAAAAGATCTCTTACATTTTCAAATTGATTTGAATCTGGTGGAAAATATTCACTGACACCTTTGGGGGCTTGGAACTTACTCAACTTCACCGCCCCATCTGATCTAAGAAATCGCTCTGCAAGTAAGGGTTTCTAACTCGCTCTGTTCCAATTGTAGTTTGCCCCCCGTGCCCAGGTAGGACATTTAACTCATCAGGTAGAGTCAAAATTCGATCTTTTAGGGTTTTTTTCATATCTTGTGCTGAACCAGTAGGTAAATCTGTGCGACCAATACTTCCAGCAAATAGAACATCACCTGATAAAAGTTGCTCATTATTGACCGTAAAAACTACAGAGCCTTTTGTATGTCCAGGAGCAAAAATTGATTCAAACTTAAGACCAGCTAATTCGAAGTCTGAAAAATCTTCAAGCTCAACGACTTCGGAGGGTTCTTTAAATTTATCTGTACCAAAAGCTCTTAAGAGTTGCTCACTGACGCCACCACTATCTAGTGCTCCCATTGGATTGGATAGTAGGAAGCGATCTTCGCCAGTGATGTATGTTCTCATTGGAATTGATTTCGTTAAAGGTAATACGGAAAAGAAATGATCAAGATGTCCATGAGTTATTAGAACTGCAACTGGTTTCAGGTTATGGTGATCCAGCTTTTCTTTAATCTCCTTTATTAAGTCTGGCTTGCCTATACCAGGGTCGACAATCACGCACTCTTGACCCGAGCTGGGGGCAATAATCCAGCAGTTGGTTTCAAAGTATGCAGCGATAACGCGATCAATTAACATCATCACCCCTATTTATCATCTCTGATCCTGCTTTGGATTTCCCAAATATCAGGCCACTAGGCTATCTTTTAGCCAGAAATAAACAGGTATTTAGATGCCGCTAGGCCTTTAAATGCAACGCCACCCCATAACGAAAGCTTTTTAAAGCGATCGTGCAACGAAAGGTATAACTACTATGGATAATCAAAACGCTTTTAACCTTTCAGGTACTGGGGCCGCGGCAGCACTAATAGGAGATCCTTCAAAGTTTGGTCGCGTTGGCGAAGACGGAACCGTTTATGTAATCACACCCGCTGGCGATCGAGCCGTAGGTTCATATCCAGGAAAAAGTGCCGACGAGGCGCTCGCATACTTTGTTAAAAAATTTGAGATGGTTGCCTCAGAAGTTGCACTACTAGCGGCCAGAATTAGATCTGGTGCCATGGTTCCAAGTGATGCACACGAGGCAGTTAATAAGCTTAGAAATCAAATTAAGGATTTAAATGGTGTAGGCGATCTAGTTAATCTTGCAAATTCTTTGGAAAAAATTCCTGCCTTAATCATCGAACATGAAGGTGCTTACCAAGCCAAAAAGGCTGCCCAGGCAGCAGAACGCGAGGCACGTAAAGCTGAAGCAACAGCAATTAAAGAAAAAATAGTAGTTGAGGCTGAATCCCTAGTTGATTCTGTTGCTTGGAAAGCTACAACAGCTCGACTAAAAGAATTGCTTGATGACTGGAAGAAAGCACCGCGTTTAGATAAGAAGGTTGACGCAGCACTCTGGAAACGCTTTTCTTCGTCTCGAAATAAGTTTGATAAGAGAAGAAGGACGCATTTCGCCAGCCTAGATTCAGAGCATAAAAAGATAGCCTCTTCAAAGGAAGTAATAGTAAAAGAGGCTGAAAGCCTTGCAAATTCAAAGGATTGGGTTAACACTGCAAAAAAATACAAAGTGCTTATGGATCAGTGGAAAGCTTCAGGCCGCGGTAAGAAATCCTCAGATAGCGCATTATGGGCAAGATTCAAGGCTGCACAGGATACATTTTTCTCAGCAAAGAACGCAGACATGGAAAAGCGCAAGGGATCAATGGCCGAAAATTTAGCTAAACGAGAAGTCATGATCATAGAGTTTGAGGCACTTCTTCCAATCACTGATTTTAGATCAGCAAAAAATAAGTTTTATGATCTAATGGGTAAATGGCAAAAAATAGGAATGACAGACCGCAAAAAGAGAGCGGCTTTTGACGGTAGAATCAAAAAAGTTGAGGATGAGATTATTGAATTAGAAAGAAACTTTCAGCGCAAAAGTGATCCAACGGCTAAAGCCCAGGCAAACAAAGTTGTGCAAGGACTTGCCGAAGCAATTGAAAATTATGAGAAACAAGCAGAGAAAGCAGAGGCAGCAGGTCAAAGTGCTAAGGCCATGGTCGCTCGTGAAGCCGCAGCTGCTAGAAGAGCTTGGTTAGAACAGGCCCAAAAAGGGCTTACCGAATTTACTTCTTAGTTATTAAAAACCCTATTAACGTCATAGACGCCCTCGACCGATCTAACTGCCGTTAGAACAGTGTCGAGATGAGAGGCATCCGCCATCTCAAAGAGAAACCTACTGATAGCCGTTTGATCCTTATTGGTTACCACCGAAGCACTTAGAATATTTACGTGCTGATCTGAAAGTGCCTTAGTTACATCTGAAAGCAATCTTGCCCTATCTAAAGCTTCTACTTGAATATTAACTAAGAACGTGCTTTTCGCTGAATTATTCCACTTAACAACCACTATGCGATCTCCTTGATGAATCCGAAGATCAGCCATGTTTATACAATCACTTCTATGAACAGAGACTCCACTGCCGCGCGTAATAAAGCCAGTTATCAAATCTCCAGGAACTGGAGCACAACACCTAGCTAGTTTTACTAAAACATCTTCAGCTCCTTCAACATCAATGCCTGTGACGCTTTTCCTTTCACGTTTTATTGGAGCTACAAGTGGTGAAAGATCATTCTCTGGATGCGCATCGACTGTTCCAATTAGAACCATCAGTTTTTCAATAATCGAATGGGCGGACACATGTCCGTTACCAACTGCTTCATACAAGCTTTCAATATCTTCATATCTTAATTCGTGAGCTAACTCCAAGAGCGCATGTCCTCCTAAAATCTTCTGAATAGGCAACCCAGCTTTGCGCATTTGTCTGGCAATTGATTCTTGGCCTGCTTCGATTGCCTCTTCTTTTCTCTCTTTAGAAAACCAGGCTTTAATTTTTGAACGCGCCCGAGATGAAGTAACAAAGTTGAGCCAATCATGGCTAGGCCCGGCATTCAACCCCTTATTAGTAACTACTTCAACAACATCACCATTTACGAGATGGGATTCAAGAGGAACTAATTTTCCATTGACCTTTGCACCTACACACTTATTACCAACTTCGGTATGGACTGCATATGCAAAATCAACTGGAGTAGACCCAGAAGGCAAAGCAATAACACTTCCCTTTGGAGTAAATACAAACACTTCAGGTGTTCGCAAATCATATCTAAGTGTCTCAAGAAAATCAGAAACATCTTCGCTTTCTTGTTGCCATTCATGTAATTGGCGCAACCACATAACATCTGGCGATGTTCCTGATTTACTATTTTTCTGTTTGTACTTCCAATGCGCTGCAATTCCAAATTCAGCTCTAGCGTGCATATCGTAGGTTCGAATCTGAATCTCAACCGCCTTACCGTTTGGACCGATAACAGTTGTATGAAGTGACTGATAGAGATTAAATTTTGGCATTGCAATGTAATCTTTGAATCTGCCAGGAACTGGGCTCCACCGTGCGTGAATAGATCCTAAAACTCCGTAGCAATCCCTTACTGAATCCACCAAAATTCTTATTCCAACTAAATCATATATCTCATTAAATTCACGACCTCGTACAACCATTTTTTGGTAGACGCTATAGAAGTGTTTTTTTCTACCGGTAACTTGGGCAGATATTGATTCCGAATTCAAATCTGCCTTGATTGCTGCTACAACCTCATTTGTTAACAAATCACGTGCGGGAGATCTCTCCCCTACAAGTCGTTCTATTTCTTCAAACTTTTTCGGCTCAATAACTTTGAATGACAGATCCTCTAGCTCCCATTTAATAGCGTTCATACCAAGTCGATGAGCCAATGGTGCGTAAATATCGATAGTTTCTCTAGCTTTACGCTTAGCTTTTTCAACATCAATAAATTCCCAAGTTCTGGCATTATGCAGTCGATCGGCTAACTTAATCACTAATACTCTTATATCTCGAGACATTGCTACTACCATTTTTCGAAGTGTCTCTGCTTCAGCAGTAGGTCCGTAAGTTAATTTATCCAATTTAGTTACACCATCGACCAAAGACGCAACTTCATCGCCAAACTGATCTTTAATCTGTTCAACTGAGTAAGAAGTATCTTCAACGGTGTCGTGTAGTAATGCCGCCATTACAGTAGGAAGATCCATTCCTAAATCAATAAGAATCTGAGCCACAGCAACTGGGTGGGTTATGTACTCCTCACC
The DNA here is from genome assembly GCA_903897475.1 of uncultured Actinomycetes bacterium. Taxonomy (GTDB): domain Bacteria; phylum Actinomycetota; class Actinomycetes; order Nanopelagicales; family Nanopelagicaceae; genus Nanopelagicus. The sequence continues at coordinate 5,367 of CAIUBS010000031.1, forward strand.
AGATTTTCTTAATTGTCCGGCATGAGCTTTTTCGGCGGCAATAAAAGCCTTTTCAAGATCTAGTGTTGAAAAACCTGGATGTGATTGCGTTAATCCATCAACTAGCGGCTTTAACAATTCTTTTGTTGTCATAGCGCGCTGACCTGCTTTAGTTCAAGTTTTTATCGACGGCGATCGCGTTTTGGCTGATTTCTTGGTCCGCGTTCAATTTTAGATTCAGAGGCGGGAGCATTAACTACCACCGGCTTATCAGCACGATTTCCAACTCGCTTGGCTAACGCCTTCATAGCCGGTTCACGTTCGCGAAGGCCGGCAAGGATTGGAGTGGCAATACATAAGGATGAGTATGTTCCTGTTGCTAATCCAATAAAGAGGGCTAATGAAAGATCTTTTAAAGTTCCAGCTCCCAATAGTCCGGCACCAACAAATAAAATTGAACCTACGGGCAATAAGGCCACTAGTGAGGTGTTAAAGGATCTAACAATAGTTTGATTGACTGCAAGATTTGCAGCCTTTGAGTATGTACTTCGGCCACTTGCAACAATGCCTTTAGTATTCTCCCTGACTTTGTCAAAAACTACTACCGTGTCATAAAGTGAATATCCTAAAATTGTTAAGAAACCAATTACGGTAGCTGGAGTTACCTCAAAACCCACCAAAGCATAAATTCCAACTGTTATAAACACGTCATGGACCACAGCAATTATTGCTGCGAGAGCCATTTTGCCTTCCAGCACCATTGCAAGATAAATCATTACAACTAGTAGGAATCCAATTAATCCTTGTATAGCTTTCCGGGTGATTTCTTCACCCCAAGAAGGTCCGATAATTTGTGAATCAATTGAATCAATCGATACCCTAAACTTTGTAGCCAAAGCATTCTCAACGGCCGATTGTTCTGAAGCAGTTAACGCATCAGTTTGAACTCTTACCTTATCGTTACCAATCTTTTGAATAATTGTTTGGGATTCTATTCCAGCACTTTTTACCGCTTCTTGTGCGCCAGTTATTGAGGCTGAGGGTGTATTAACCGTAAATGAAGATCCGCCTTTAAACTCAATTCCTAGGTGCAAACCTTGAGTGAAGATAGTAACTGCTGAAAGGATAATCAGCAGAGAGCTAAATGAATACCAAATCTTGCGATTGGAAATGAAATCGATTGAGGTCTCACCACGGTATAGACGGCCACCTAAACCTGATAACTTAGACATTATTTAGCCTCCAGATTTTCAGTAGCACGCTTGACTAAACCAGTTGATTTTGATGAAAAGCCAGAAAGTGAATGACCCTCATTAAAGAATGAGAACTTGGCTAAATAAGTCACAAGTGGCTTTGTAAAGAAGAATACTACGATCAAATCAATAATTGTTGTCAAACCTAATGTAAAGGCAAAACCTCTAACACCGCCTACGGCAAAGAAGTAAAGCATAATTGCTGCAATCATTGAGACAACGTCAGCAACAATTACCGTTCTTCTTGCTCTAATCCATCCAGTCTCAACTGCTGACTTAATAGATTTTCCTTCGCGAATTTCATCGCGAACACGCTCAAAATAAACAATGAATGAATCCGCAGTAATTCCGATTGCCACAATCGCTCCAGCAATACCTGCAAGGGTAAGGGTAAATCCGATCCACTCACCTAACAGCAAAAATGAAAGTAAAGTCATTGCTGTTGCAATAAGTAATGAACTGACAGAAACTATGCCAAGACCGCGGTAGTAAACAATCGAATAAATGAAAACAAGAATTAAGCCAAGAATTCCCGCTATTAAGCCACCTCTTAGTTGCTCTGCGCCTAAGGTTGGTGAAACTTGTTGCACCTCGCCTCGATCAAAAGCAAGTGGTAAAGCTCCGTACTTCAGTACATTTGCTAGATCTTGTGCATCTAGTTGTGAGAAATTACCAGTAATCTGCGCTGTACCAGTATTTATTGCTTCATTAATTCTAGGTGCTGAGTAAACCAGACCATCCAAAACGATTGCAGCTTGATTTTGAGGAGCAGGTAGTGAGGTAAGTCGAGAGGTCATCGCGCCAAACTTGCTAGTTCCCTCGCCATCAAACTCTAAGGTTACATACCAACCTGAAGCACCTTGTGGATCAACTAAAGAGGTAGCCTGAGTTACCTGTTTTCCAAGAACCTCTGCTGGTGCCAATATATATTTTGCAATACCTCCACGGTCACAACTAACTACAGCCTGTGCTTCATTACCACTTGAGCCACCTTGTCTATTCTGCGGCAAAGTGCAATCTAAGCTAGCAAATTGAGCACTTAATTCTGGCGTTACACCTGGCGGAAGTGCAGCCGGGTCACTACTTACTGAGGTTGCATTAGCTGCACCTTCGACCAATACAGGTCTAAATCTAAGTTCTGCTGTCTGACCAACTAGATCTACAATTCTGCGTCCAGTCTCACCCGGAACTGAAATTACGATCTGACGATTAGCACCGGTACCTTGAGCTGCTACTTCAGATTCAGCTACACCTAGTGAATTAACGCGCTGACGAATAATTGCTACAGCTTGATCAATCGACTCAGATGTGACACTTCCGTTTGCACCAGCTTCAATTCTCGGCTGCAATGTAACGCTGGTGCCACCTTGTAAATCTAGACCTAATTTAAATGAAGTAGCTCCTATTGCAAATGCTATTCCCGAAAAGGCCAAAATCGAAAGAAGTAAAATTGAGATTGTTCTAAGTGCACGCGATTGCGTGTTTGCGATTTTATTAGCAGACATGAGAGCCAATTCTATGCTTTCGACACTTTATTGAGAAATCCAGCTAGCGCATAGAAATTTACGCACTAATTCTGAGAGAATTCACCTACTGAGCAATGTCAGGATCTTGGTCGAAAAGCGTCGCATCGGTGCCAATTTGTGCAGACAATGGCGGTTTAATACCAAGATGCATCCAGCCTGCAGCAGTTGCAATTCTGCCCCTTGGAGTTCGGGCCATAAATCCCATTCTTACCAAGAATGGCTCAGCTAGTGATTCGATCGTTTCAATCTCTTCACCCACTGACATTGCCAAAGTTGAAACACCAACTGGGCCACCATTAAAGTTTTTAACTAAAGCAGTTAAAACCGAATTATCCAATCGATCCAACCCAATCTCATCTACTTCATAAATTTTTAACGCAGCATGCGCGTGTTCTATCTTTATAATTTTCTCTCTATTTACTTGAGCATAATCGCGAACTCTTCTTAGCAATCTGTTTGCAACTCTTGGAGTACCTCTAGACCTAGAGGCAATCTCTAGTATTGCTGGTCCTTCAATTTCAATTTCCAGCAAATCTGCACTTCGCCTAATGATTTGTGCCAACTCATCAGATTCATAGAAATCTAACTGCGCTGTAAAACCAAAACGGTCTCTGAGTGGGCTTGGAAGTAATCCGGCTCTAGTTGTAGCTCCTACTAAAGTAAAGTGTGGAAGTTCTAAAGGAATTGATGTAGCTCCAGCCCCTTTTCCCACTATTACATCAACTCGAAAATCCTCCATTGCCATATAGAGCATCTCTTCTGCGGGCCTAGACATTCTATGAATTTCATCAATGAATAAAACTTCTCCCTCAACTAACGATGAAAGTATTGATGCTAAATCCCCTGCATGTTGTATAGCAGGACCTGATGTAATTCGAATTGGAGTACTCATCTCAGATGAGACAATCATGGCTAATGTTGTTTTACCTAAACCTGGTGGTCCAGAAAAAAGTATATGGTCTGCAACCATTGATCGTTCTTTAGCTGCAGTAAGGAGAAGATCAAGCTGATCTCGCACCCTAAATTGTCCGACAAACTCCTTTAAAGTTTTTGGCCGCAATGCTAGCTCAGCGATTCTTTCAGCTTCATCCGAACCCGAGTTAATAATTCGTTCACTCATTACTTGTTACTACTAACTTTTAATGCCAATTTCAAAATTTCTGCAGCTGTTAAGTTGTCAATCTCTGTGCTTTTTGCAACCTGTGAAACCATATTCGCAGCATCCTTGGCTGAGTAACCCAATCCCTCAAGTGCATTTTCGACCTGGTTTTTAAGTGGATGGTTTTTACTTGTTGCGCCATTAGCAAATTGGGCTACCTTATCTTTTAGTTCAAGCACCAAGCGCTGAGCACCTTTCTTACCAAGACCTGAGAAAGATTCAAGTAATTTTAGATTTCCAGAGGATATAGCACTAGCGATCGTAACTGAGTCAGAGCCAGACAAAATAGATTGAGCCACCTTAGGTCCAATGCCAGTTACAGTAAGAAGTAATTCAAAAAAATCTCTATCTGCTACCTCTAAGAAGCCAAAAAGTGTAAGAGAATCCTCTCGCACCACTAGATATGTATAAAAGTCAGCTCTACTTCCTATCTTCACTCCCGAGGTAACTCGATTTGGAACCTGGACTAAAATTCCAACGCCACCAACATCAACAACTACAGCGCTAGAAGAGGTGGATTTGATAATTCCGGTAATTGAGCTAATCATTTTTTCTTAAGCGCCTTTTTCTTTGCATTGGCCAGACGGGCATTTCCTACACCTCGCCAATGATGGCAGATAGCAAGGGCCAAAGCATCAGTACTATCGACAGGTTTAGGAATTTCTTTTAATTTGAGCAGTCTCTTTACCATTTGCGCTACCTGTTTTTTATCGGCCCTCCCCGATCCGGTCACAGCCGCCTTTACCTCGCTGGGTGTATGAATGCCAACAGGTATGCCGTTTTTAGCAGCTAACAACAATGCAACTCCAGCTGCTTGCCCGGTTGCCATGGCAGTCTTCACATTAAGTTGGGAAAACACTCGCTCTACAGCAATCACATCTGGCTTAAACTTACTAATCCAAAAAGAGATTTCTTTTTCCAATTCAAGTAATCGAAATTCTAAAGCGGCATCCGGATCAGTTTTAATCACGCCCACACCAACCATCGAAAGATTTTGTGAGCCGGTCGAGTCAACAATTCCAATTCCGCATCTAGTTAAGCCAGGATCAATCCCTAAAACTCGCATAGGTTAAGCCTAATCAGCGATAATTATATATTAACTAAGGCTCGCCATTACCTCATCTGAAACATCGAAATTACCGTAAACATTTTGCACATCATCTAGCTCTTCAATCGCCTCGATTAATTCGAAAACCTTTTTAGCCGTTTCACCATCAATAGGAATTGACATAGTCGGAAGAAAGGAAGTCTCTGCAGAATCGTAATCAATACCAGCCCCCTGAAGTGAGGTTCGCACTGCAACTAGATCTGATGGGGATGAAACTACTTCAAATGAGTCACCTAGATCGTTGACCTCTTCTGCACCTGCATCAAGTACAACTTCTAAAATTTTATCCTCAGTAATTTTTCCACCCTGTTTTGAAATAATCAGCACCCCTTTACGATTAAAGAGATAGGAAACAGATCCAGGATCAGCCATATTGCCGCCGTTACGTGTTACGGCAACTCGAACTTCAGAGGCAGCTCTATTTCGATTATCAGATAAACACTCAATTAATAAAGCAACACCGCCGGCGGCGTAACCTTCATACATAATGGTTTCCCACTCTTTACCACCAGTTTCAAGTCCTGCCCCACGTTTTACTGCACGGTCTATATTGTCAGCAGGTACTGAGTTCTTTTTCGCTTTAGCAATCGCATCAAACAGTGTTGGATTTCCTGAGATATCAGCACCGCCAGATCTAGCGGAAACTTCAATTGCCTTTATCAATTTCGCGAAATTCTTGGCACGTCTTGAATCAATTATCGCCTTCTTGTGTTTGGTAGTTGCCCACTTGGAATGACCGCTCATTGTTTATCCTTTAGAAAGTTGCTAGTTGTTGGCATATGTTTTCTACAAAATATTTATGTACTCGATTATCCCCGGTTAATTCAGGATGAAAGGAGGTAGCAAGTAAATTACCCTGACGAACAGCTACAGGGTGATTCACCCCTGCCGGATCAGCCACCTCAGCCAAAACTTCTACATCTGCACCAACAGACTCAACCCATGGGGCGCGGATAAAGACTGCCCTAATCTTGGGTTCAGTAATTCCTTTAAATTTTAGATCTGTTTCAAATGAATCTACTTGTCTTCCAAATGCATTTCTTCTAACGACCATATCTATTCCACCAAAACTCTCTTGACCTTCAATTGCATCTTTAATGCTATTAGCAAGCAAAATCATGCCCGCACAGGATCCGTATGTTGGCATTCCACTCTTTATTCGATCTGAAATTAAATCAAATAGATTAAATGATCTAGCTAACTTGGCGATAGTCGTTGATTCTCCACCTGGAATAACTAAACCATCAATACTTTGGATTTCACTTTTAGTTTTCACTGCAAGGGCTTCGACGCCGCAATCACTCAATGACTGGATATGTTCACGAACATCACCTTGGAGTGCAAGAACTCCAATTTTCACAATTACCAGCCCCGCTCCGCTAATCTATGTGGAACTGGAATATCAGCTACATTAATGCCAACCATTGCATCACCTAAACCTCTAGACACATCAGCAATCACTTTTGCATCAGTGAAATAAGTTACTGCCTTTACACATGCAGCCGCTCTTTTTGCTGGATCGCCAGATTTAAAAATTCCAGAGCCAACAAAGACACCATCTGCGCCTAATTGCATCATCATGGCTGCATCTGCTGGAGTAGCGATTCCACCTGCGGTGAAAAGTACAACTGGTAACTTTCCAGTGCTAGCCACCTCTTTTACCAACTCATATGGCGCCTGCATATCCTTTGCAGCGACAAATAATTCATCCTCACGCATAGATGTTAGTCGGCGAATCTCTGAAGATATTGAGCGCATATGTGTTGTTGCATTTGAAACATCTCCAGTTCCAGCTTCACCTTTAGATCTAATCATTGCTGCGCCTTCATTAATTCTGCGAAGTGCTTCGCCTAAATTAGTTGCACCGCAAACAAACGGAATTGTAAAATTCCATTTATCAATGTGGTTTGAGTAATCAGCTGGAGTTAATACTTCAGACTCATCAATGTAATCCACACCAAGTGATTGCAAAATTTGTGCTTCTACAAAATGACCAATACGAGCCTTTGCCATTACTGGAATCGAAACCGCTGCTTGAATCGCGGCAATCATGTCTGGATCAGACATACGAGCAACTCCACCTTGGGCGCGAATATCTGCTGGCACGCGCTCAAGTGCCATTACAGCAACTGCGCCTGAATCTTCAGCAATCTTTGCTTGCTCGACATTAACAACATCCATAATCACGCCGCCCTTAAGCATTTCTGCCATGCCGCGTTTTACTCGTGCTGTTCCTGTTTCCTTGGCCATTATCACTCCCTGAAAATCTCTAGTCGCTAAGTGTACTAATTAAATGGTGAGGGTAAGAACAATAAAAATGAAGCCCTGCTCACATCACTAGGCGTACTAGGGGGTAACTACAGGTTGCTGGTCGGTTAAAAAAACCCAAATTCGACCCGGCTTAAAGTTTGCAATCTTGCCTTCATCATCTAGCCACGTGGTGACATCTTCTTCGCTTTCTCGCTTCCAAGTTAACTCATAACTAAAGCCATCTCTCAGCATTAAAGCTTTTCCGGTGCCAGTGGTCTTGGTAAATGGAGTTACTCCACCAAACTTATCGCCATAAATTGATGGCGTGATCGAAACCAATTGAATTATTGCAGTATCAGCATATAAATGCTCTCCTGATGCGGCTAAGTTTGGCTGATCTGCAAAGTAAATCAAATACTTTTCTAAGTCCGCATTCCATCGCAACTCATACCGAGCATTGGGCCATTTAATCTTCACAATAGAAGCAATGCTTTGGCTCTCTTTCGCATCTCCAAAAACCCAGGGGGCCTTAGTGGGCCTATCGATGACAGTTTCTTCTCTCGCGTTTGCTCTTTCTAGCAACAGATCTGGCTTTAAAATCATATTAACTGGACCTGGTCGATTTGGATCTTTGCCATAAATGCTAGGCGGATTTCTTTCCGCAGATAAATTCTCTAAGTTCGCTGCAGCTAATACCGGTCTTAATTTTGATTGTGCGCCACTATATGCAAATCCAACTCTGCCATATTGTGCCAAAAGTTCGATATCAGAAATTCGTGCGCTTCTGACCGGGCCAATTAGTGGCGGCAACTTCGAAGAGAAAATAGCTGCAAGTCGAGTAAGTCCGGATTCAACCTGCTCTACATAAATTGCATCGGCAAGTTCTATACCAATTTGTGGATGGGCAACTTTAGTGTCATCAATTTTAACCACCAGTATTTGATTGTTTTCTCCTGGCATCCCATTTATTAGATTGTTTTCAACTTCAGGTTTGTCAATCACCTCAGTAATATTTGTAAAACTAAATAATGAAGCGAGAACAACTGTTATCGACAAAACCAATAAACTTCTCTTGATTATTTTCATAAAGAATCATCTTCAAATGCATAGCGAACTGGCAACGGAGCCTTTCCCGCCAATCTGAAGAGACGAATTATCCATTGAGACCTTACATTTCTAGTTGCATTCACAGCTTCTAGGTGGATGTTAATTGCTAACTTCACTTTGCTGGTTAGATCCGATAATTCAACCAATAACTCTGACGGTAATTCCAAGGCATTATCTAAGGCAGCGTTTTGGACAAGTTTTAAGGACTCAGACAAGATGCTCTCGGCAGAAGATCGCTCAATAATATTGGCATCCCTTGCTGCCGTAGCAGAGGTTGAAATTAAATAAGCCGTAGCCGGGTCCAAATTTGATTCAGCAACAATCTCTTGAGCAAGTGCGGCTCTTTTTTGTAGGAGAGAATCAAGAGTAGCCCACGAAGTTTCAACTCGGTGATGCAATCTATCTAAACGCGAAGCCGAGAAAGATAAGTACCAACCAATTAGTACGATAAATAAGAGAACTGCTAAATTTTCAAGATTCATCGTCTGCTCCAAAATCTATTCTCGGAAGAAAGCGTAACTCTCTGCCCACCGGCGATAGCCATTTCGTACACACTCTCGATTTGTTCTGCAACTACTTGCCAGTCATATTTTTGTGCACTTAGTTTGCCATTAGTTGCAAGTTTTTCTCTTCGAGCATCATCTCTTAAAAGAGCAACAATAACTTTGGCTAAATCTGAAGAATCTTCGTTTCTAAACAATGCGCCTACTTCACCATTTTCTAGAACAGCCTTAAATGCAGGTATATCACTTGCAACCACAGCTGTTCCCGCCGATAACGCCTCGGTAAGAATGATTCCAAATGACTCTCCGCCAGTATTCGGAGCTACGTAAATCTCGACTGATTTAAGGAAACTTTCCTTTTGTCTATCGCTTAACCTTCCAAGAAAAGTTATACGATTTTGCAGTTGGGGGTTTAAGTTTTTCACAAACTCATCGCTATCCCCAGGACCTGCTATCAAATACTTTACATCTGGTACAAACCTAGCAACTATTGCTAATGAATCAATTAAAACTTGCAAACCTTTGCGAGGCTCTTCAAATCTACCCATAAAGCCAATTGTGTTAGGGCCACTGAATTCTTTAGTTATAGGCGCATTGGCATATTTCTGGCCGTCAATCCCATTTGGAATTACAACTGCATCAGTGTCGAAATGATCCTTAAGAGTTGATCTAGCTAGCTCGCTTACAGCGATTCGAGCGGTTAGTTTTTCAACTATAGGCTCGAGAATGGGACCAATTGCATAAATAGCTTTCTTCTTGGGTGTTGAGACATGAAATGTTCCAACAAGTGGACCTTCTGCAGCTGAACAAGCCAATAAGGAAAGGGATGGAATTGCTGGTTCATGCAAGTGAAGTAAATCAAAATCACCAGATGCGATCCATTGCTTGGCTCTTGAACTAGCAAGTGGCCCGAACAAAACTCGAGCAACTGATCCATTTACCGGAATTGATATTGGCTTTCCTGCATTGACCACATAATCTTCGAATGAAACTGCGTCATCACTAATTGGAGCTAGTATCGAAACAAAGTGGCCTTCGCCAATTAAATACTCCGCCAAATCCCGCATGTGAGACTGAACTCCACCTGGAGTGTCCCAACCGTAGGGACAAACCATTCCTATTCTAATTTTCTTCATCTATCCAAATCCGTTGCAACATATGCCAGTCAACTGGAGAGTCCTTAATTCGCTTAGCAAAATTATTGGCAATAGATTGGGTTACGATTTTAATTTGTTCCTCTTTAGTTCCAGATACGGGCAATTTTATCGTTTCATCAAAGGTAATTTCTATTCCTTTATCAAGGTAGCGAATATATGCAGTTAGTAATGGTGCACCACTTTCTATTGCCAAGATGGCAGGTCCAGAGGGCATTTTTGCCACCCCACCTAGGAAATCAACCTCTACACCACTTCTTGACATATCTCTGTCAGCAACTAGTGCAACAAGTTTTCCTGATCTTAATCGCTCTAGCAGAATCGGAATAGTTTTCTCTTTGTGGCTAATAGGTTCAATTCCGATAGAAGATCGGTAATCTAAAAATTTTCTAAATATCGCCTCTGGTTTTAATTTCTCAACTACAGCGGTCAAGGTTATTCCAGTTGAGCAAAAGTAAGCTGCGGCATGATCCCAATTCCCAGCATGAGGCAGAGCTACGATACAGCCTTTTTTTAACGCAATTGGATCACGCAGTAAATTTTCTCTAATTACATATGTAGTTTCAATAATTCTATTTTTGCTCCATTTATTTAATCTAAAGGTATCAAACCAGTAACGTAAATAAGATCGCATTCCTAATTTTGTTAAATGATTTAGCTCTTTATCTGAGATTTCGGGTTTAACTCTTTTATAATTACTTCTAAGACGCTTAACTCCTTTACTATTTTTCTTGAAGACAAAATCTGCTACAAAACTTGCCAGGGCGTAAGCTATCTTCTCAGGCAATATTCCAATAAATTTCCAAGCAAATAGATAAAACAAATACATCAGCTCACCGCTTTATAGACAATCATCATCCTCTGATAAACAGTAAAAATTGAGATTAAAGTTACGATCCATAAGCCAATCGCTAAGGCGTATTCAATACCTAAGCCATGTAGACCATATGCAATCAAAATAACAATCAATCTTTCACTGCGCTCAGCTAGTCCACCATCGCACGTAATCGCTAAAGATTCTGCCCTAGCTTTTATATAGGAGACCATAAATGATGCAAATGCGGCAATTACAAAAAGAATAACAATTTGATCAGATGACTCAAGAAAGTACAAAAGGCCTCCAATAAAAATTGCAGCATCACTTATTCGATCTAAAGTTGAATCTAATAAGGCTCCCCATTTACTTTCACCCTTGTTTGAGGCTCTGGCCACTGCGCCATCGAAAAGATCGGACAGTACAAAAAGTGAAACAAGTATTACACCAACAAAAAAATCACCTTTCGGAAAATAATAAAGGGAGGAGGCAATAGCTCCTAAGCCACCAAGTGTTGAGATCATATTTGCACTCACGCCTATTTTGACCAGTAAATTCACAATAGGGGAAATAATTTTGGCGACTGGATCGCGTAATGAACGCTGCAACATAATTCCCATCGTAGGCTTACCACTGATGAGTAACCTAATTAACGCACGGTTCATACTAGGAATATCTCCTGAGAATGAGCAGATTGGCGCCGTTCTGGGGTTACCGGTTGCTGAGATTGATGACCCAACTTTAATTACCGCAGATGTCGTGTTGGTAGTTGCAAGTGCTAAAAATGGAATCGATTCAAAAGTTTTATCTAATTGGCCAACTTTTCGTGAGCTATATATCCCAACAATTGTTCTAGTTACTGATTTTGAAGATGGGGATGTTGATTTTGAAGATATGAGCGCAATTGTGGGCAAGATGCTCGAACCAGTACTAACGCCATATTTAGTACTTCATGCCGATGATGGCCAACCAACTGCACTGATTAATTTGGAGGATCAAATGATCACTGATTACTCATCTGGCAAAATTACCCAGATTCCAAGTGATAGTGAGCATCGCGAGCTGATCTTAGAGTTTAAAGAAGAGCTAGCCTCTGCACTTAGTGAAGGAGGCTGGGAACAGTTTGTTCAAGGATTAGTAATACCAGCAATCCCATTAATTATAAGAAACAAATTGGGCGTTGCAGAAGTAAAAAGATTTTTAGATTTGATTCCAACCAGAGGCTAGTAATGCTCTGCTTTCCTGCAGTAACTGTGGAAGAACTTTTGTCTTACCTATTATTGGCATAAAGTTTGCATCTCCTGCCCATCTTGGAACTATATGTTGATGAAAGTGGCCAGCAATCCCTGCCCCTGAAACACTGCCTTGATTAATTCCGATGTTAAAGCCAACTGCATTACTTACTTTTCTCAATACTTTCATAGCATGAGCGGTAATACTGGTTACTTCATTTTGTTCTGATGTGGTTAACTCTGGAAGTTCTGCCACATGTCGATTTGTGCAAATCAGAAGGTGGCCAGCGTTATAGGGGTAAAGATTCATCACCGCATACACATCTTTGCCACGAAAAACTATTAATGCTTCTTCATCACTTAATTTTGGAATTCGACAAAATGGACATTCGATTGTATTTCCAGGTAACGGTCTATTTTCACCCTCCAAATATGACATCCTATGAGGTGCCCAAAGTCGCTGCCAATTATCGGGCATTCCGGCTCCGCCAGAGATTGATTTATCTGACATTTATATTTGAGTGCGATCTCTGATTGCAGATAAAACTTCAGCTATTGCGTCTTTGATCTGTATTTGATTCTTCTGCTCACCATTACGGTAGCGAAATGAAACTGCGTTAGCATTTTGATCATCCTCACCGGCAATCATCATGAATGGGACTTTTTCTAACTGAGCATTTCTAACCTTTTTTTGCATTCGATCATCAGAGGTATCAATATCTACTCTTATTCCAGCTTCTCTAAACTGCTTAACCACCTCTGATAAATATGGCGTGAAAGAATCAGCGACAGGAATTGCTCTGACTTGAACTGGAGCCAACCATGGCGGAAAGGCGCCGGCATAGTGCTCGGTCAGTACGCCAAAAAATCTTTCGATTGAGCCAAAGAGTGCTCTATGAATCATGACTGGTTGCTTAATCGATCCATCAGATGCGGCATAACCTAAATTAAATCTCTGTGGCAATTGAAAATCCACTTGAATTGTGGACATCTGCCAGGTGCGACCAATGGCATCTTTTGCTTGCACTGAGATCTTTGGTCCGTAAAATGCTGCACCACCTGGATCTAAAACTAACTCTAGCTTCTGTTTTTCTGCAGCCTGGCGTAAAGCCTCAGTAGCACTCTCCCAATCCTTATCTTCACCGACAGATTTTTCTGGATTCTTTGTAGAAAGCTCCAAATAAAAATCAGTTAAGCCATAATCTCTCAATAAATTAAGTACAAAGGTAAGCAATGAATCTAGCTCATCTGCCATCTGCTCTTTCGTGCAATATATATGTGCATCATCTTGGGTAAAGCCACGAGCCCTAGTGATGCCATGGACTACCCCAGATTTTTCATATCTATAGACGGTACCGAATTCAAATAATCTAAGTGGTAAATCTCGATAGGATTTTGAGGAGGATTTATAAATTAAATTATGAAAGGGGCAGTTCATCGGCTTCATGTAATACTTTTGTCCTGCTTTTTTTAATGTTCCATCTGCATGAAACTCTTGATCCATCTCCATTGGTGGATACATACCATCTGCATACCATTGCAAATGACCGCTGGTTTCAAATAGTGCCGCCTTAGTTAGGTGAGGTGAATATACAAATTGGTAATCCTCTTCTTCATGCCTTTTCCGAGAGTAATCCTCCATCGCTCTTCGAATAATCCCACCTTTGGGATGAAAAACAGCTAGGCCTGAACCAATCTCTTCTGGAAATGAAAACAAATCTAGCTCTGCACCCAATTTTCTATGGTCACGCTTTTCTGCCTCTTCTAATAAATGCAAGTACTCATCCTGAGCTTGCTGGCTTGGCCAAGCCGTTCCATAAATTCGTTGCAGCATAGGATTTTTTTCTGAGCCTCGCCAATATGCTCCTGCTGCTCGCATTAATTTAAAAGCAGGAATGTGTTTTGTTGATGGCAAATGAGGACCACGACAAAGATCACTCCAAACAGGATTTCCATCTCTACCCAAATTGTCGTAAATTGTTAACTCCGCACCGCCGACCTCTACAGATGAGTCGCCTTCGATCGCGCTAGACTTTAAACCAATTAATTCACATTTATAAGGCTCACTCTTTAACTCCGCTAGTGCATCCTTTTCAGTTACTACCCTCCTACGAAATCTCTGTCCAGCTTTAACGATTTTTCGCATGGCACTTTCTAACTTCTCTAAGTCAGAAGGTGTAAAAGGATTTTTAGGATCAAAGTCGTAGTAGAAACCATCCCGAATTGGCGGACCAATGCCCAATTTGGTCTCTGGAAATACCTCTTGAACTGCTTGAGCTAACACATGTGCAGTTGAGTGGCGTAAGACATTAAGTCCATCGGGTGAATCAATACTGACTGATTCAACTACATCTGAATCGTTTAGTGGGCTCCATAAATCTTGCAGTTGTCCGTTAATACGACAAACGATGACTTCAGGTCGATCCTCAAACAGGTGAGTAGGTCTTTTATCTGAATCTACAGTGGCGGCTTTGCCATCAACTGTGATCTTGATTTGGCCTGACATAACGCTAGGTTAGCAAAGCAGGGGTTAAAGAGGTGTTATTAACGAAGGTATTCGTACCAAATAACTAGGAAAACCAGTGAGAGTAAACAAAGTCCTGCGAAAATTAGGAACTGATGCTTCTTTTGAATTTTTGCTGCATCTGCTGCTCGTGTTGCAACTCCTTTGGCAGATGTAAGAACCCGAGCTGCCCAAGCAAACTCGGAAGCTAAAATTCCAAGCCCAGTAAAGATTATTAACCAGCCTGGACCTGGTGCAACTAATGCCACTACTCCAATCAAGGTTATTAGACCACCAACGATTCCAACTAAAACTCGTTTGAATACTGGACTCATGGATTAATATTACTAAATAACTTCGCTTTAAATTGATTAATCAGATCGTTTCCAAGTAAATTTTCATTAAATAACTTATCATCAACTCTCTTTACTGGTTGAATAAGTCGTAGTGAGGAGGTTACAAAGAGTGCCTTTGCTTCTAAGAGTTGTTCAAAGGTAATTTCAATCTCTTCAATGTCAAACCATTTAAGTAGCAGCTCTCTAGTTATGCCAGGAAGACAACCTGTTGAAAGTGCTGGTGTCTGCCAAGTAGAACCATTAAGAATTAGCAGGTTAGAAAAGCCGGTTTCAACCACAAATCCTTTCTCATTTTCAAAGAGTGAATCATCAAATCCCAGTTGGGCTGCTTTTCTTACGGCCAACAGGGATAACCCATATGAAATTGATTTAACTCCAACTAACCCATTCTTAGAATCAACTCTTTCAGAAAATTTAGTAAGCGCAATTGCCTGCGCAGGCTTTGACAGCTCCTCTGATGAGATAAACCAGTTACCGTCACTGAGAACAACTAATCTAACCTTCGATTGACCAATTTGCCCTTGTAGTAAATTTGAAATACCAACCCTGATATCGATCTCTGCAGGTAAGGTTATTAGTAACTTAATTGCTGACTTTTCAAGTCGGGCTAGGTGACGATCAAGTGCTATCGGTTTGTCATCGATAGCAAGAATAGTTTCAAATAAACCATCTCCTCGAATTAGGGCATCAGAATAGGGCAGATTCGCAATATCACTTTGAATAATCCCGTTTACTAAGAGTTTCAAAATATAGCTCCAGATGCTATTGCGATTAATCGCTTTGCCTTCAACTGAGTCTCTTCCCACTCACTAGCTGCATCACTTTGCCAAGTAATACCTGCACCAGTTCCAAAGTTTATCCTGCCATCATTTTGCGACCAGAATATGCGGATACCAACTGAGAGCAATGCTTGATCATTATCAATCCAGCCAATTACACCACAATATGGTCCTCGATCGATTTTCTCTATCTCTTTTATTAGCTTCAGTGCCGAGGATTTTGGTGCACCACTAATGGAACCGGCTGGCAGTAAAGATGTAAGAATTTTACTCCAACTGATTCCAGCACTTAAGCGTCCAGTTATATCTGAGACTAGATGAAATAACCCAGGATGAGATTCACTAGATAACAATCTTGGCACATCAACGCTGC
Source organism: uncultured Actinomycetes bacterium (assembly GCA_903897475.1). Lineage (GTDB taxonomy): Bacteria > Actinomycetota > Actinomycetes > Nanopelagicales > Nanopelagicaceae > Nanopelagicus. The sequence continues at coordinate 21,463 of CAIUBS010000031.1, forward strand.
CCGGTTTGCAAATTGCACCAAAATCATTACGCATAAGATCTACGATCATTACATTCTCAGCTCGATCTTTTTCACCAAAATCATCAACCTTAGATGTTCCTTTAATTGGCGTTGTCTTAATTACCTCTCCATTTCGCTCCAGAAACAACTCCGGAGAGGCAGATGCAATCTCAATACCAGGCAATTTTAAATAGCTTGCAAATGGTGCTGGATTATTCTTCTGTAGTTTTCCCGCTAGACCCAAGAGAGATTGTTGGCAGGCCGTGGTTAAAACTCTGCATAGATTTACCTGATAGATATGGCCTTCGGCAATTCTTTCTTTAATTAAATTGACATTGCTCTCAAATTCTTCTTGAGTTTGGGAAGATTGCCATTTCCCGCTTACACCTTGCCAATTAGTATCTGGTAATTTACTTGAGATTACATTTGCAAACCTTGCGCATATCCATTCACCTTCAAAGGTATTAACTACTGCCCAAAAGCCACCTTTATCAAGGCATGCTGGATCATTTGAAATTTCAACACATTCGGTTGCAAGCCGATTTGCCATCCAAAAGGTTGAGTTGGAGTAATCCATGTTTGAACGCTACCGCCAACGGCAGTTTTAGGTTAAATAAATTACAATTGTGCGCACCGTGGCATAATGCGATAGATTTCACCCTCTGAAATACGCGGACGTAGCGCAGTTGGTAGCGCGGAACCTTGCCAAGGTTCAGGTCGCCGGTTCGAACCCGGTCGTCCGCTCCACTAAATAATTAATTTTAGATTTAACAACAAAAAAGCTAGGTCGGATGGCCGAGAGGCGAGGCTCGGGACTGCAAATCCCGCTACACGGGTTCAAATCCCGTTCCGACCTCCAGTACTTAAGCTTTTGGTGGACGCGAGAGTATTCCAGCACAATTTTCAATTGAAAATTCACCAGCGCAGTGTGGAATCACTACCGCATCTCCAGTACTTACATTAAACTTTTCGCTGTTTGAAAAATTCATAACGCCACTACCTGCAAGAACTAAAAACACACCAAACCCAGGCTCAACTTTTTTGCTATCGCCAGTTAGATAATCTGCCCTAAAAAAGTTATCTGCTATTGATTTAAATATCTGATGGGATGCGCTTTCACTTTCTTCAAATCTACTAACAATCTGTAATTGCTGTTCTTGGGTAAGTGGATCTAATCGAAGCGCATCTAATGCAGTATCAAAACCAAGATTTAAGTGCCCATCCTTATCCCCATCTACTGCAAAGCCATCCCATTCCAACAGTATGGACAGATCAGTCGGTTCTTGTAACTCTAAAACAAAGATCCCAGCCTCAATTGCATGCGGCACACCAGCAGGTACAAAGATCGCATCCCCTGCCTTAACATTTTTAAACTCTAAACTGTTTAGTAAGCCTGTTGAATCATGATCTTTTACTAGTTTTGCTACCTGATTTTTTTGCATTCTCTCTTTAAAGCCCACGCCAACTCGAGCACCTATTGGTGCATCTAAGACAATCCAAGCTTCAGTTTTTCCATGATTTAGTTGTAATTTGTCCTTGGCAAATTTTTGATCAGGATGGTAATGAACTGGTAAACGTTGATCAGGATCTAAAAGTTTGATTAAAACCTCAGTAGAGGTACCAAACTTTTCAAAATGCTTCTCTCCTAGCCATGTGGTTGGATCAGAATTAATTTCATCCCTTAGTAGATTTCCAGAAGCTAATTTAGAAAGTCCGTTAACCTCTTCGCCAAAGCGGGTGGTGGTAGATCCGATCCACTCCTCTGGTCGCATCGGACCACCGGGTCCATTACGAAGTTTGCCAATTCGATACCCACCTTTATAGAAATGATCAAATTGATTTGAAGGTAATTTGGCAGGCTTGGCAGATGAATTACTCACTCTTATAGTTTAAGGGTTAAAGTTACTTCATGCTAGAAAAGTCTGATCGTCCGTGGGGTCGCTATGAGGTACTGCAAGAAGGTGCCACATATAAAGTGAAATCTATACATGTGCTACCTGGAAAAAGACTTTCATATCAACGTCATCAACAGCGCAGTGAACACTGGTATGTGACTGATGGCGCTGGCGAAGTAACACTTGATGGCAAAGTTATTAAAGTTTCACGCGGATCAATAATCACAGTTCCCCAAGGATGCGCTCATCGAATGAGTAATACTGGTGAAAGTGAATTAATTTTCATTGAGGTACAAACCGGCAGTTATTTTGGCGAAGATGACATTGAGCGAATTGAGGATGATTTCGGTCGCTAGTAGACTTTAACCACGGACGATTAGCGCAGCGGTAGCGTACTTCCTTGACATGGAAGGGGTCACTGGTTCGATCCCAGTATCGTCCACCATAATTGAGTAATGAGTAACTCTTTCGCCTATCCACCTCCAAATGACGGAAAGCCTTTTCGTCTAAGCATGGGTTTACGCGAGCTTGATATTAGTAACTGGATTGAGGGCGGTACAGATTTAAGTATTCAATTGCAAGAACGAAACCAAATACTTGCTGAAAATCGTAATCAAGTATTTCAAACTCGATCAGAGCATGAAGCTGCAGCAAATCATTTTGCGCAACAAATTGCCGAAAATCTCAAGAAATACCACCCTGAATATGAAGTTATGGGATCAAAGATCAAACATATTCCAACTAAAATCGAGGTTGATTTACTTAACGATCATCCATTTGTGCAACTTGCCAAGGTAATTGCAGAAGATCTTTGTCTTTTAAATTCAGATAATGGGCAATGGCGCCTAGTTTCAGCTGTGGTTATTTTTCCATCAAGGTGGAATCTGTTAGAAAAAATTGGCAAAAGTATTGATGATATTCATATCCCAGTTCCAGGTTATGACCAAGCATTAAAGCCTTATATGAGTGAAACCTTTAACAAGGTAAAAGTAGGCAGACCTGTTTGGCGCAAGAACTGGTCACTTCATGAAACCTCACTTCTGCACGAGCCTTTTTATGTTGAAAATATCGCTCGTGTTGAAGATTATTGGTGGCGCACTGAGCGTCAAACTTTAACTGCATCTAGCGATAAGAAGTACCTTCTTTTCACAATCAGAAACAGAAGTGAGCCTCTAGGCTGGATCAAATCTGATCTGGAATCTGCCAAGCAATTTGCCCAAACTTTAGCCTCATTGAGTCCAGAGATGCTTAAGTACAAGCACTTAGTTGAAAAGCGAGAGGAGCTAATTAACTTCCTAAATAATTAGATTCTTGCGGGGTGTAATAGGGATTTAATCTTTGGAGTTAGAATTAAAGTATGAGTACAAATCGACCCGATCCTGAATGGATATCGGAATTTTTAGCCTCCAGAAGAAGTACAAGAGATTTTCTTTCAACTCCAGTACCTGATGAGATTTTAGATCAAATTCTCACCGATTCACTTACCGCACCTAGTTGGTCAAATACCCGACCATTTAAGGTTGCAATTGCAACTGGTGAGGTAAGAGATCGAATTAGTGGTGAATTTTTGTCTAGATGGCATGTGTTGTCCCGAATTATGCGCAAAGGAGTCAGAAATAAGTTGCGTTTAATCTACTCAAGATATGGCCTACCAACTAGCAATAGATCAATTGTTAAACCATATGTAGCAGAGCTTCGGCCTAGAGCCCAACGGGTAGGTAAAGAGTTATATGAGTTATTTGGTGTAAAACGTGGTGATAGAACTGCCCGAGATGCACAGTGGGGTAAGAATTATTCATTCTTTGGCGCACCTGTTGAATTGTTTATTTATATTCACAAAAGTTTGCATATCTATGCCGCATCTGATGCTGGTTTAATGATGCAAAACTTAATGTTATCTGCCCATGCACATGGATTGGGCACCTGTGCTCAAGGGGCAGTAAATATTTGGGATGATGTAATTCGTAAAGAGTTTGATATTTCCAAGGATTACCGGCTGCTGTGTGGTTTAGCAATTGGTTACCCCAGTGACGCTCCAGTTAACTCTTTTCAGGCAAACCGAATTGATGTAAGTGAAATGGTAGTTAAACCAAAGAAATCTAAATAGATGCCTATAAAGGATCCTGCACGCAAATCTTATTTTCCTGCTATCGAAAAAAGGTATGGAAAACCAATGAAGCATTGGTTTGCGATAATGGAAAAAATAGAGGGTCAGAAATACCCTGAACAAATTGCCTACCTTCGTGGTAAGTATAAGTTCTCCCAGGTTCATGCCAATGCCCTGGTTATGTACTCACGCGGGTCAAAATCTGCCCATAAATTTAACTCAATTTCTGATTACTACAAAAGTATTAATACTGTGCAGTCAAAAACCATCAAATCAATCTTTAAGATAATTTTGGAGAAGTATCCAGCCCTAGATTTAGTAATTGCGTGGAATCACCCAATGCTTAAACTTAATGATCAATACATTTTCGGAATATCAACGGCTAGAAATCACATCCTTATCGCACCCTTTAATTCGACTGTCTTTAAAGAGTTTGCGCCTTTTTTCGAGGAGTTTAAGGTAAATAAGAAGACAATCGGTTTACCAAATGATTGGAAGGTAGATAAGAAACTTTTACTGAGATTAATTGCAACTGCAATTAAGTACTCTAAATAGATCAGCTATTTTTTAATCCTTTACCATTTCTAGCATCCTTCAGGGAGTGCACTCCGTGAGGGATAAGTTCAGCTGCTGCAACTGTAAGCATAATTCCAGCAACCACAGTCAATAACTTAGCCACAAAAACTTCAGATAGCGATGAGCTTTCATATAGAACTACGCATGCCCCTAATATCTCAGAGATTGTGGCTGCTGCTACCAAAAAAAATACTTTGCGAGCTGACATTCCTGCTGCAAGTGCGGTGACAGCAATTGCTAATCCTTCAGGAATGTTATGAAGTGAAATGGCAAGTGCAGAGATTAGACCGGACTGAAAGTCTACGATCGTAGTTGAGATTGCAACTGAACCTTCTGGAAAATTGTGCAAGGTAAGTGCTGCTGCAACTAAAATTGCAGACTTCTCTAACTTGCTGCCAGAGCTTTCAAGTTTGCCTGCTGCGAATCGAAGAATTAAAACTACCGCTATGCCAATTGTTAGCCACAAAACAATAGAACCAATATTTAAACCAGCTTTATCAGCAGTCGGTATTAACTCAAATATACTGACCAAGATCATTGCTGATGCTGCAAATAGCAGAGCAATAGCAACTAGATAATCTGAAAGCACTCTTTTGATCGCAACAATCAACCAACCAATCATGGTGGCCAAGGCAGCAACAATTGAGAGCAAAAAACCTACCTGATTATTATCTAAATTAATCACAGCAGATAGCCATTTGAACTTTACTCACCATAGTTGGTGAATAAACTCCGATCAAAACTGAGAGGTTAAAACTCCCAGTCTTCATCTTTTGTTGCCTCATGCTTTCCAATTACATATGAGGAACCAGAGCCAGAGAAGAAGTCATGGTTTTCATCAGCATTTGGTGACAAGGCGGACATAATCGCAGGATTTACCTGTGTTGTCTCATGTGGGAAGAGTGCTTCAAAACCTAGATTCATTAGCGCTTTGTTAGCGTTGTAATGAAGGAAGTGCTTTACATCCTCAGTTAAACCATGTGGATCATAAAGATCTGCGGTGTACTTAATCTCATTCTCATACAACTCAAGAAGTAGATCATAAGCATAAGCCTTAATTTCAGCTCGGTATGCTGGGGATTCGCGCTCCATTCCCTTTTGGAATTTATAGCCAACGTAATATCCATGTACTGCTTCATCGCGAATAATTAAGCGAATTAGATCTGCAGTATTAGTTAACTTAGCTCTAGATGACCAATACATTGGTAGATAGAATCCAGAGTAGAACAAGAAAGATTCTAGAAGTGTGGATGCCACCTTACGCTTTAGTGGATTGTCACCATGATAATAATTAAGAACGATCTCAGCTTTGCGCTGCAGATTTACATTCTCCTCTGACCATCTAAATGCATCATCAATATCAGTTGTGGCGCACAATGTCGAGAAGATAGATGAGTAACTCTTTGCATGCACAGATTCCATAAATGAAATGTTGGTATAAACCGCCTCTTCATGCATGGTTAGTGCATCTGGAATCAAGGTAATTGCTCCAACAGTTCCTTGAATTGTGTCTAACAAAGTTAAGCCAGTAAATACTCGCATTGTTAATACTTGCTCATCTGGGCGAAGTGTTGCCCAGGAAGGGATGTCATTAGCTAATGGCACCTTCTCTGGTAACCAAAAGTTTGAAGTTAGACGATTCCACACCTCAAGATCAATTGGATCTTCGATCTTATTCCAATTAACTGGTCGGGTAATCTTGCTAGCTAACTTCATTTTGTTTTCTTTCTCGTTTGAACTAATTAACATATCACTCATAGCATGCAACTTACACAGTCGGAAACTTCAGTACCTTCTAGCGCCATCTGCCTAATTCTAATGTAGTAGATGGTCTTGATCCCAGCTTTCCAAGCTGTGATCTGTGCCTTATTGATATCTCTTGTGGTAGCAGTATCTTTAAAGAACAAGGTTAGAGATAAACCTTGATCAACATGCTGAGTAGCAGCTGCGTAGGTGGCAATAATTTTTTCTGGCCCTACCTCATATGCATCCGCGTAGTACTCCAAGTTGTCATTTGTTAGATAAGGAGCTGGATAGTAAACCCGACCCAACTTACCCTCTTTTCTAATCTCGATCTTTGATGCAACTGGGTGAATTGAGCTAGTTGAGTTATTGATATATGAAATTGAACCAGTTGGTGGAACTGCTTGCAGATTCTGATTATAAATTCCATGCTTTTTAATATCATCTCTTAATTGTTCCCAATCCTTTTGAGTTGGGATTGCAATATTAGAGTCCTTGAACAAACCTGTAACCTTGGCTGTCTTTGGCTTCCATTCATTTTGAATGTACTTGTTGAAGAACTCACCTGAGGCGTACTTTGATTTTTCAAAACCATCAAAAGTCTTACCGCGCTCTTTAGCTATTAAGTTTGAAGCCCGTAGTGCATGGAACAAAATGGTGTAGAAGTAGATGTTTGTAAAATCAACACCTTCCTCTGATCCATAATGTATGCGCTCTCTAGCTAGGTAGCCATGCAAATTCATTTGGCCCAAACCAATTGCGTGGGATTGATCATTACCCTGCTTAATTGAGGTAACTGATCCAATATTGCTTAGATCAGATACAGCTGTTAAAGCCCGGATTGCAGTTTCAACTGTTAATGGGAAGTTTGGTGAGTCCATAGTCTTTGCAATATTTAGTGAACCTAGGTTGCAAGAGATATCTTTTCCAACCTTGTTATAACTTAGATCCTCGTTATAGGTAGTTGGGGTGTTAACCTGCAGAATTTCAGAGCATAGGTTAGACATATTGATACGACCGGCGATTGGATTCTCGCGATTAACCGTATCCTCGTAAACGATGTATGGATAACCTGATTCAAATTGCAGCTCGGCAATAGTTTCAAATAATTTTCTAGCACTGATCTTAGCTTTACGAATTCTGGCATCATCGACCATCTCTTGGTATTTCTCGGTGATGCAGATATCACTCATCGCTACACCATAAACTTTTTCAACATCATATGGTGAGAACAAATACATGTCCTCATTCTTTCTAGCTAGATCTAATGTGATATCTGGAATCACTACACCTAAGCTAAGGCTTTTAATACGAACCTTCTCATCGGCATTTTCACGTTTTGTGTCTAGGAATTTCAAAATATCTGGGTGATGGGCATTTAAATAAACTGCGCCAGCTCCCTGACGTGCTCCTAATTGATTTGCATAGCTAAAGGCATCTTCTAGCATCTTCATAACTGGAATTACACCTGAGGATTGGCCTTCAATCTTTTTAATTGGCGCGCCACTTTCACGAATATTTGTAAGTAGTAGTGCAACACCACCACCTCGCTTTGATAATTGCAAAGATGAGTTAATGGAACGGGCAATTGATTCCATGTTATCTTCTGTTCTAAGCAAGAAACAGGAAACAAGTTCACCGCGTTGAGCTTTTCCGCTATTTAAAAATGTTGGCGTTGCTGGTTGGAAACGGCCAGAGATAATTTCAGCAACTAGCGTCATTGCTCGTTGCTCATCCCCCTCTGCTAATAACAAAGCGGTCATAACAATTCGATCTTCAAATCGCTCTAGGTAGCGATTACCATCAAAGGTTTTAAGTGCGTAGCTGGTATAAAACTTAAAGGCACCTAAAAAAGTATCAAATCTAAACTTGAATGAGTATGCGTAATCATGAATTTTGGTAATGAACTCAAATGAGTACTTATCTAGTAGTTCCTTTTCGTAATACTCACCCTCAACTAGATAATCCAAGCGCTCCTTTAGATTATGAAAAAAGACAGTGTTTTTATTGACATGCTCCAGGAAGTATTGACGAGCGGCCTGGCGATCTTTATCAAACTGTATTTTGCCATCTGGCCCATACAGATTGAGCATGGCATTTAGCTCGTGATAGCTATATGTCGAGTCTTTCGGCTTCTCCATTAAAATTGTTTCCACATTAGATCCATTCTCTCTTTGACCGCACTAACATCATGTGGGGTACCGATTAACTCGAACTGGTAAAGCAGGGGAACATTACACTTCTTAGCTATTAACTCACCGGCGTAGCAGTACTTGTCGCCAAAATTTGTATTTCCAGCGGCAATTACACCTTTGATTAAATCTCTATTCTTCTTTACATTTAAAAACTTAATTACTTGCTTTGGAACTCCTGATTCATCCTTGCCATTGCCATAGGTGGGGGTCACCAACACATAAGGCTCGGCCACCTCGATCTGATCACTTGCTTGTAGCGGAATTCGCACCGCCGGCAGATCTAACTTCTCAACAAACCTCTTGGTGTTTTCAGAGACGTTGGAAAAGTAGACGATGTTAGGCATGGTGACAAAAAGATTACTTTACGCAACCGACAGCTTGGAGATCATATCTGGCCTAAAACCTGACCAGTGAGCATCCCCTGCAATTACCACCGGGGCTTGTTGGTAACCTAAAGATTTGATCAGCTCATAAGCATCCTCATCAGTACTCAGATCCACAATCGAGTAATCGATCTTGCTCTGATCTAGATACTTCTTCGTCGTATCGCACTGGATACAAGAAGGTAACGTGTAGACAGTTACTTGCATGAGCTCTCCTTAAAATTAGGGTCGCAAAATGAGCAACAAACATTGAAAGGTTAGGAATTGCCTTTGCAGTATTTACTCGTCTTGCAGACTTTCACTTCTTAATATTCCAAATTAAGAACTCCGGTTTACTCGCGGGAAGATGCGGTAGTGGGATAACGCCGGAAGAATCTGGATTTTGTCCTATTAAGTTGTGAAAGACAACTATAAACCCGCACTATAGGTTTGTGTGGGAGCGACACGAACTCTATCCACACACCGGGGTGATTTTCTGAGCGCAAAAAGCAGCGGTTTTAAATACTTTTCCCCACCCCAGCCATCTGCTCTTGTCCAGCTCTTAGCAGACACCCCCTCTAGCCAGCCCAATGCCCACCGGTAGATAAAAGCAAACAACGCAAGATCCAACTAGCCAATATCTTTTAATAAATTATTCATAAGCTCAATCTCTTTGTTCTGCGAAGATTTAATCTTGGCACCAAACTCTTTTATCTTGGCATCCCTTGAGCCTTCTATCATCGCCACCATATCAACTGCACCTTGGTGATGAGCAATCATTCCCTTTAAAAACAACATATCGAATTGATTACCACGGGCGGCTTTAAGTTGTTCAATTTCACTATCAGAGAGCATTCCAGCCATTGAGTGCATTGAGTGACCTGGATCCTCACCCTGTCCTGCTGCTTTTAGCCAAATCTTCATCTGTTCAATCTCTGGCGCCTGTGCGTCTTTAATTTGTTTGGCTAAATCCAAAACTTGCTGATTTTTTGAGTTTGCATTTGCCAGATCTGATAACAAAATTGCTTGTTGGTGGTGAGGAATCATCATTTGTAAAAACATTGCATCATCACCATTCATATTAGATGAGAGCGAGCTGTGATCCATACCCATTCTAGAATCATTACCTGCATTATTTTCCACTAGGGCGTTTATGCCCAAACTTGCACCAACAAAGGCTAATATCGAAAGCAATAAAAATTTACGATTCATGGCTTACTCCCTTTAAAACTATGATGCAAATATATGCAATTTACCTGAGAATTAATATAGAATGATCTTGAAACAATTGTGATTTTAAATTCATCAAGTAGGCAATCTCAGGATAGGTTTTTACTTAATACCTCAATCTTTCGACCAGGCTTAATTAGCTCCTCAACAAATCTATATCCTCGATTCTCATAAAACGCTCGCTTGCCCTCTGTCCAAAGGTAAACCAGATTGATTCCATAGGAGAGAGCTTTTTGCTCAATTAATTCCAAAACTTGGCTACCTATACCAGTGCCCCTTAGATCCTCTCTGACCACAAATGCCACAATCCAAGGGCGATACTTTCTTAGCTCCTCAAAATCATCAAAATCACATAAGCCAATTGAGGCAACTACCTCTTCTACTCCGGCCACATTTCTAATGGCTAGAAACAGCAGCTCTTGGTTATCGCCAGAGTGATCCCAATTTAAGTAATTTGAATTCTTAGTATTTTCATAAAAATTGTGCCAATCCTGAGCAGAAAACTCCTCTTTGCCGCTTCCCCATAATTTAAGGCTCCAAGCCAGTGGTTTATCGGCATGCTGGGGCGCCTGACTTATGGGTACTAATTGAATTAGATTATCCATAGCCATTTTGAACTTAAATTAATTGACTAAATCAGCACACATTTTTTCAAATGCTTGAGTGTGAGCATCTACATCGCTTATGGTGGTATCAGGACTAATAAGTGCCATATTATGAAATGGCGTAATTAGAAAACCATCATTGAGCATTCGCAAATGTATATATTGTTCCAATTCAAAATCGCCAGCATCAGCAGCTTGCCTACCATTAATTGGCGCGCTAGATGCAAACATGTACTCAGCTCTTGCACCTAACCGATTTACCGTCCAATTGAGCTTATATTTTTTAATGCTCTGCTCAACTCCATCAGCCCAACGATTTCCTAGCTTTATCATCCGCTCAAAATTTTCTGCCGTTAAAACTTTGCTTAAGGTTGCTCGCATAGCAGCTAGTGATAATGCATTTGCTGCCAGGGTTCCTCCCACACCTCCGGTATCAATTACCTCAAGCTCTACCAAATTTTTAATTGAATCTGCCACATGCTTTTGCATGCCAAATGCTCCAGTTGGAAAACCCCCACCAATAGCTTTACCAATAGTAAGAAAATCTGGGCACAGACCTAACTCTGCTGTCATTCCACCTGGGCCAACTGAAATGGTGTGAGTCTCATCAATAATAAGCAGGGCCTCATATTTTTTGGCAAGTTTTTCGACCTCTTTTAGATAGCCATCTGCTGGTAAGACAATGCCAACATTAGTCATTGCTGGCTCCATCAAGATTGCAGCTACATCATTATTGGCTAGTGCTTTCTTCATGGCTACTAAATCATTAAATGCCACAACTCTGGTGGTTAGATCCAGATCTACTGGCGCTCCAATATTTCCCTCTCTGGCAACTGTTTTACCTTTCTTATCTAAGGTAGCAAAGCTTTCATCAACGCTGCCGTGGTAGCAGCGATCAATAACTATCACCTTTGATTTGCCGGTAATTAATCTTGAGTATCTAATTGCATGACGGTTGGCATCTGTAGCAGATACGGTAAATTGCCAAAAAGGTAGATTGAATCTGCTGGATAGATCTGCCGAGACATCAGATGCATCTTTAGTGGGCAACATTGCTGACATGCCTTTGCCAACTTGCTCTCTAATTGCTGTCACTACCGCATCTGGTGAATGGCCAGTCATTGAGCCAGTATCACCTAAACAAAAATCTACATAGGTGTTGCCATCCACATCAACAAAGGTGGCACCCTTAGCCTCTTCAACAAATACTGGGTGAGCACCTGGCCACTTAGCCATCCAGGACATGGGAACACCATCTGGCATATTTACTTTTGATTTTTCAAATAGCTGACCACTTTTTGGATGCAGGTCGATGAATCTTTTCTCTTCGCTGGCGCGCAGTTCGGCTAGCTTTGCCCGATCAATCATGGCTAAAACCTACCCCATTACGAAAAAACGCAGAAATAGCAATTAGAACCTAGATCTAATCTCCCATAAATCTGCAAAGACTGGTTTAAATAAAGTGGAGCTTAAATAATCTACGCCACTAGACCCACCTGTTCCCATTTTTTTACCAATAGTTCGCTCGACCATCTTCACATGACGATAGCGCCACTCCTGTAGACCTTCATCAATATCAACTAATCTCTCGCAGACCATTGCCGTCTGTGGATCACTTTGATGCAGCTTTAGTAAAACATCCTGCACCTGTTCATTTGATGAGTAGGCAATAGATTTATCGCGAGTTAATACTTCTTTGGGAATTTGATGTCCGCGTTTAGTTACAAACTCAAGAGTTGAATCCCAAATCGAATTTTGCTTGGTAAGGGATTTAATTTCTTCTGCGACCTTTGGGGGTAAATGGCTAGCTAATTTGCTATCGCGTCTTCCAAGTAAAGCTTCCACCATTCTAAATTGAGCCGATTGAAACCCACTTGAAGAAGAAAGATAGGAGCGAAAGGCGTTGAATTGCAGCGGAGTCATCGTTTCTAAGATATCTATCTGGGCCACACAGAGTTTTAATATCGTGCGAATTCTTCCTAAAATCGATAGCGAATAATGGGTATCACCAGCCTCTAGCGCTGACTGGGCTTGTTTGAACTCATGAATTAACTGCTTAAACCAAAGCTCATAAGTTTGATGAATAATGATAAACAGCATCTCATCATGCTCTGGACCTGTCGATAATGGCCTTTGAAGTTTTAATAATTCATCTACTGCAAGGTAGGAGTTATAGGTAAGTGCGGATTCGTATTTTTCACTCATGTGACTCTTGAACCACTTTCTTTAACTCCCTTGTACTTACCACTTGAAACCAGATCTCTGATTCGCTCAAAGCCATCCCATACTTCAACATATGAGGTAGCAAGGGGTGAAATTGCTAGGCGAATTGAGTTGGGCGTTCGATAATCTGGAATAACTTTAGAAATACTTCGCAGCGCAATGCAGATCTGAGCAGCATCTGGATGAACCAATGAAATATGTCCGCCACGATATTGAGATTGTCTTGGCGTATTTAATTCAAACCCCAACGGCTTTAGCCAATGGTCAAATAGATCAATCATCAAAGTAGTGCCAATTGTTGCCTTCTTGGCGATCTCACTGATGCCTGCCTCTTGAATCAAGTTAAAAGCAGTTTGTACACAGCGAATTCCAATAAGTGAAGGTGATGCAATTTGAAATCCGCGAATGCTCTGCGCCCTTTCAAATTTTGGACCCATTTCAAATTGGGCCTCTTGCGCAAACCATCCCTGAATTGGAACCTGCAATTGGTTTTGAATGCGCTTTGAAACATATAGCCAGGCGGGTGATCCTGGGCCGGAATTACCATACTTGTATGTACAACCAACGCAAAGATCAGCACCTGAGTGATCTAAATTTAATTCAATTGCCCCAACTGCATGACTTGCATCCCAGACAACTAATCCGCCTACTGCTCTAACTTGATCAGTTATAGCTTTAATATCCGTTCTAGCTCCTGAGCGATACTGAATCACTTGAAATGTAACTAATGCAACATCTTCATTCAAATATGGAGCTAAAACCTCAGTTGTAATTCGTTCATTGGTTGCAATCTTTGGATCTTCGTTATCAATAATTACAAGTTTTAATCCCAGTTGTTCGGCTATACCTTCTAAAATGTATCGATCTGTTGGAAAATTAGCTGCATCTGTAATTATGGTTTTACGATCTGGCTTAGATCTAATTGCCGCTAAACAGAGTTGATAAAAATTAACTGAAGTTGTATCGCAAACTAGCACTTGACCAGTAGCTGCTCCCAGTGCTGATTTACCCAAAAGATCACCAGTGGGCTGGGCTTCATCTACCCAATGGCTCCAGCCAGAGACCAACTCTGGTCCCCACTCTTTTTGTAGAAAATCATTTACTGCTGTGATAGTGCGTTTGGGCAATCTGCCAAGTGAATTTCCATCTAAATAACAAAGAGTTGGGTCTTCAACAACAAACTCAGATTTATACTTTGCTAAAGGATCCTTACTGTCTAGATCCAACGCGTATTGACGATCTATCGGATTAGATTTATCCATTTAATTTTTCGTTCTTAATTTTGGCCAGTTATTTCTCACACCTAAAGAGTATTGATTAATATTGCAATTGAAAAGCGGGTATGCTTTTAGTATGCAGGATTTAGCCGCACTCTCCGCCCTAACTTTTGGCGCTCAAGCCTTTGTGACCTTATTTGTGATTTTAGATCCACCTGGAGCGGCTCCGATTTTCCTTGGCTTAGCTGCTGGAAAATCTGTTAAAGAGCAACGCAAGTTAGCTTGGCAAGCAGCCTTTGTATCACTTTTTGTAATTGTCACCTTTGCTCTTTTTGGCAACGCATTATTGGATTATTTAAATATCTCACTAGCAGCACTACAGGGCGCCGGTGGAATTTTGTTACTAATTACCGGTTTAGGTTTGTTGACTGGCTCGCTAGTTGAAAGTGAATCAGCTGCATCTCAAAACATTGCCTTAGTACCACTTGGCACTCCACTACTTGCAGGCCCTGGAGCAATAGTTACCACCATGCTTTATGTTCAAAAGGCAAATAATGGTGAGCAATTAACAGCTTTGGCACTAGCCATAATTGCAGTTCACTTGATAATCGGAATAACTTTTATGTTCTCAACCAAAATCCTTTCAGTAATTAAGGATTCGGGTGTGACTTTGTTGGCGCGAATTGCTGGCCTACTACTATCTGCAATTGCAGTTGAGATGATTGTCAGCGCAATTAAGTCATTCTTTAGTATTTCCTAGACCCTACTTAGATCTGTCCTATCCGGCAGGTATCTTTAAACCATGGTCTTAGGTAGCACATCACTTCAACAAACAACTTTTGTGATAGTTGATCTTGAAACCACTGGATCCTCACCAAAAAAAGGTGCAGCAATAACTGAGATTGGTGCTATTAAAGTAAAAGCAGGTCAGAATCATGGCGAATTTGAGTCATTTGTTAATCCATTAACACCAATTCCAGAGTACATAACTCAAATGACTGGAATTACCGATCTGATGTTGGCAAAGGCCCCAGTCATAGATGAGATTCTTCCGGCTTTTTTTGAATTTGCCGGAGATTCAGCCCAAAGTATTTTGGTCGCCCACAACGCCCCGTTTGATCTTAGCTTTCTAAAGAGTGCGGCGAAGGAAATTGATATCAAGTGGCCTGAGTATAAAACCCTAGATACAGTAACAATTGCAAGGCAAGTACTTACTAAGGAGGATGTACCCAACTGCAAACTTTCAACATTGGCCGAGTTTTTTGGCACCAAAACCGAACCAAATCATCGTGCTCTAGATGATGCCAAGGCAACTACTGAAATTTTGCACGGTTTAATTGAAAGGCTTGGTAGTTTTGATGTTCATACCGTGGATGCACTTATGGAGTTTGCCAAGACTGCCGCTCACATCCAACGCAAAAATTACTGGGGTTTAAGCTCTATCTAGCACTGACAATCGCATTGGAAAGTTCAATCCACTTACTCAGAACTGAAAGTGCCGCTCCAGAATCTAAAGCTTGATTTGCCATTACTAAGCCGTTGGCAATTTGATTTTGCAAGGTTAGATGGAAATCACCCTTAAACGCTGCAATAGCAAATGCAGCATTCAAAGTTACTGCATCCCGCATCGGCCCAACCTGGCCATTAAAAATACCTCTAGTAATCTTGGCATTAAATGCGGCATCGCCACCTGCCAATGCTGAAATCGGCGCTGCAGTTATGCCAAGTTCAGCTGGGTCAAAGATAGTTTCTTCAATTTTGCCATTACTAATTTGTAAGACAGTAGTAGTAGTTGATAGTGAGACCTTTGATAAATGGCGGAGTTAAAACTGAACCTCCAATTGAACCAATTTTAGGCCCGATATGAAATAATAATTTTTCTAGAACATTGGATTCAGCAATAGTATCATCATCAAGCCTCCAAACCCATTCATAACCCATTGTATTTGCCATTTGATGATTGTAATGTTGACCTTTTTTACGCCCAAAAATTACTTCCCATTGTAAACTCTTTTCATCCATTATTTTAAAAAGATAATTATAATGTTGCATTTCTCTTAAATCTTTTGGATCATCATTGTCATCAAAAATAACTATAACATTATTTGATTTATGTTCTTTTTTAATCAATTGCACTAATTCTATTTTATCTTTAGGTAATGA
>CAIUBS010000032.1 GCA_903897475.1 uncultured Actinomycetes bacterium
ACCGAAAATGTTGCCTTCACATTACATGTGCTTGGCTATTCAAATAAGCAGATAAGTCGAGAAGTTCCTGAAGTATTAGAGCTAGTTGGCTTAGAAGAAAAAGGAGATCGAAAGCCAAGTGAGCTATCAGGTGGCGAGCAACAACGAGTTGCAATTGCTAGAGCATATGTTTCACGTCCTACAATTTTGATAGCTGATGAGCCAACTGGAAATTTAGATCCAGCAACATCGGTTGGAATTATGAAATTACTAGATCGGATTAATCGCGAGGGGACAACGGTTGTTATGGCTACCCATGACTCTGGAATTGTGGACCAGATGCGAAAGCGGGTAATTGAATTAGAGGGTGGGCATGTCATCCGGGATCAAGTTCGTGGCGTCTACGGCTATACCGGTTGATTTAGCAAGAGAAAAGATAGGGTTACTAAATGCGCGCTAAATTTGTTTTAACCGAAGTTGGCATTGGACTGCGTCGAAATTTAACTATGACTTTTGCTGTGATGATTACGGTTGCCATCTCACTTTCCTTACTTGGAGTTGGCCTACTTGCTAATTCACAGGTTCGAGTAATGAAAGATTATTGGTATGACAAGATTGAAGTTTCAATATTTCTATGTGGTTCATTATCTGAAACTCAATCTTGTGCTAATGGTGTAATTACTCAAGAACAAAAAATTGGTATTCAGCGAGATTTACAAGCGCTACCAGTTGTACAAGAAGTTTTTTATGAGTCAAAGAGTGAAGCTTTTAATAGATTTCAAGAACGTTTCAAGGGATCTGCAATTGCACAAAATGTCACTGCTGATCAATTACCAGAATCCTTTAGAGTTAAATTAAAGGATCCCACTAAATTTGCAGTAATTGAAAGTGCCTTCTCTGGCCGTCCTGGAGTGGATATTGTGCAGGATCAGCGGGCAATTCTAGATAAGTTTTTTAAACTACTTAATGTATTAAGAAATGGTGCATTAGTTATTGGTGCTGCCTCGGTTTTAACTGCTGCGCTATTAATTAGTAATACCTTAAGGATTGCTGCCTTTAATCGAAGGCGAGAGACTGGAGTGATGAAACTAGTGGGCGCTTCTAGTTTTTCAATTCAACTACCATTTTTGCTTGAAGGAATTTTTGCAGCACTTTCTGGCTGGTTAGTTTCAACCGGTGTACTGGCAGCATTTAAAGCTGTTGTCGATTCTAGAGTCGCACCATTACTGACTTTTACCCAATTCTTTACATGGCGTGATGTCTGGGTGGCATCTGCTTGGCTGTTAATTACCGGTTTAGTTGTATCAAGTGCTGCCTCATTAATTACACTTCGCAAGTATCTTAAGGTTTAACCACCACCTACTTAAGATTGAGGGGGTTGCTTGTGGTCAAAGAGCTTGGCAAGAAAGTAATTGCCCAAAATAAATCTGCTCGCCATGATTACTTTATCGAAGAGGTATATGAGTGTGGCCTAGTTTTAACTGGTACTGAGGTTAAATCATTACGAGCAGGCAGAGCTTCTTTAACTGATGGCTATGCCATGGCAAAAGATGGAGAGATTTGGGTTAGTGGAATACATATTCCTGAATACAACCAAGGTAGTTGGACAAACCATATGCCGCGTCGTGATCGAAAATTACTGTTACACAAAAGAGAGATTGCTCAAATTGCCGGCGTGATAAAACAAGGCGGATTAACTCTGATTCCACTCACTCTTTACTTCAAAGATGGCAAAGCTAAGGTAGAAATTGCAGTTGCTAAAGGTAAGAAAGCCCATGATAAACGGGAGAGTTTAAAGGAGCGACAAGCAAATCGAGAGGTCGATCGAGAGCTTTCGCGCCATGCAACTGGTAAGAGCAGTAGTAAGGGCAAGCGTAAGAAATCTGATCAAGATTACGATTAGTAGTTAATTAACAGTATTTTTAAATAGCCTGTAAAATAAATCCTTCACACAACTAAATATTGAAAAGTTATTCGCTTAACTCTTGGGGGTGAACGGTCTCGACTTTAGTCGTTACTTCAAGGCAAGCGGGCCGAGGAAGCCGTGATGATCTCGTTAACCACAAAAACATGGCAAACTATAAGCGCAAGTAAAACTGCCGCTGATTATCAACTAGCTGCCTA
>CAIUBS010000033.1 GCA_903897475.1 uncultured Actinomycetes bacterium
ATGGAATGGAACCGCACTTATTTTAAATAGTAGCCCTACTGATATAAAAATAATTCCGATAAATAAGAAAACATCGTTTGCACTTCCAGCCGCTGCACTTATTGCCGAAATTGAAACCGTACCCGAATAGCCATAAATAAATGCTGCACCGAAAAGGAAAAAAGCAGATGCATATGCGCCTAGAAGAAAGTACTTAAGCGCAGCTTCTTGTGAGAGTAATCTTCTCCGTCTTGAAAGCCCGGCTAATAAGTAAAGCGGAAGTGAAAATACTTCTAGTGCTACAAATAAAGTAATTAAATCTGCTGCAACAGTAAATAGCATCATTCCGCCTACTGCAAATAAAACTAGTGGAAAAATCTCAGTTTGTTGGATCTTTTGCTGGGTGGCAATTTTTTCTTCAGCAGATCCTGGGACTGCCGAAGCCTGAGCAACAAAGTTATCCTGATCTGCGATCAATAAAATAGCGACTAAGGCTAGACAAACTATTATAAATTGAAAAAATATTCCCGCCTTATCAATAGTTACTGAGTTTACTGCCGCAGTTGTTGAAGACATATCTCTAATCTGCCAAAGTTGAAGTAAAGCAAGTAGAAGCGCACCGACACTGACTGTTAACTGAACTGCAGCCCGATGAGTTTTACCCATGAAAGCCTCAATTAAAACTCCAAGAACTGCAGCACCAAAAATAATTAGCATTGGTGATAGGAGCATGTAACTTAATGACGGTGCACTTAACATTACTTACCTACCTTTGCAATTGGATCTGAAAACCCAGCATTAACTACAACTTTTTCAGAAGTCGGATTTATTAAATCTAATACCGGTTTTGGATAAAAGCCCATAAAAACTATTACTAGTATTACGGGAGAAATCGCTATTTTTTCTCTTAAGTTTAAGTCTTTTAGATTTTCATTACCGCCTGTTATCGGACCATGCAGTGCCTTCTGAACTGGGATTAAAATATATAGCGCTGCAAGTACTATTCCTAAAGTGCCAATTACGGCAGCAACTGGATATCTCGTATAGGTTCCTACTAAAACTAAAAACTCACTTACAAAGCTAGATAAACCTGGCAACGCCAAGCTAGACATACCTGCGATGAAAAATGACCAGGCCATAACTGGAGTTACTCTTTGTAAACCACCAAAATCTGAAATAGTTGATGAGCCTCTGCGGGTAATCATCCAGCCAGCAATTAAGAAGAGCGCAGCAGTAGAAAACCCATGATTTACCATGTACAGATTTGCCCCAGACATACCTTGAGTTGTCATCGCAAAAATACCCATTGTTATAAAGCCAAAGTGTGAAATAGATGTAAATGCAATCAAACCTTTTATGTCCCGTTGCCCGATAGCCATAAATGCACCATAAATTATTGAGATTACCGCCAAGGTAATTATCAAGGGAGTAAATGTCTTGCTCGCATCAGGAAAGAGTTGAATACAAAAACGAATCATTCCGTATGTTCCGACCTTATCTAAAACACCTAATAACAAAACTGATGTACCAGGGGTAGCAGCCTTTGCTGCATCTGGTAGCCAGGTATGAAATGGCCAAAGCGGAGCTTTAATTGCAAAGGCAATAAAGAAGCCTAGGAATAAGAAGTTTTCGGTTTGATTATCAATTTCTAAAGTTGCAAGCTGGGTAAGGTCAAAAGTTGCACCAATTTGATTACTGGAAATTATATAAACTCCAATAATTGAAGCAAGCATTAGTAGTCCACCAAACAAGCTGTATAGCAAAAACTTAATGGCTGCCGCGGACTTATCCCCTGTACCGTAGCCACCAATAAGGAAATAGATAGGAATGAGCATGGCTTCAAAAAATACATAAAACAGGAATAGATCATTCGCTGCAAATACACCAATCATTAGCGACTCTAAAACTAACAATAAAATATAAAATACTTTTGAGCTCCAGCGTCCATTATCAGACTCATGCCAAGTCGCAAGTATCACAATTGGAACCAAAATAGTTGAGAGCAAAATTAAAACTAAAGAAATACCATCTATGCCTAATGAGAAATTAATATTAAATGCGGATATCCAAGAGTTGTTTTGAGTAAATTGCAATTGATCTGAATTTTTATCAAAACGAAATGCCATAAAAATTGAAGCAATTGCTACAAATAAAGTTGCTAAGAAAGTAGATCTTTTTATTAATTCATTATTTTTAGTCGGAATTAGTGCTAGTAGTCCAGCACTAATGAGAGGAAGTATTCCAATAATTGTTAATAGGCTCATGCAGTCACTATCCAGACCGTAGCGATCAGAGCGAGTGCGCCAATGACCATCATCAAGGCATAACTTCTTACATATCCACTTTGCAAACTGCGTAATTTAGTTCCAGCACTAATTGACACCGATCCAACCGACCTAACTAATCCATCAATCACAATTAGATCGATTTGAAGTAGCTTTTTAATCAGTGATTGACCAGGGCGCATAAACGCACTCTCGTTAAGTGAATCCTGGTATAAATCTTTTCGAGCCGCAGCAGTTAACATTGAAACCTTCTCAGGTGCTTTATCTGATTGATCACCGCGATACTTGCTAACTGCTAAGGAAACTCCAATTGCAACGACAGTTAATGTCATTATTGAAACTGTTGTATGCGAGAAAAGTTCTTTAGCATGGTGCTCTTTCAGTGGATTAACTACTGGTTCAAGCCAATAAACTAAACGCTTACCTTGATATAACAGAAAACCAGAAGCAATTGAGCCTAAAGATAGTAATGCAATTGGAATCAGCATTAATGCTGGGCTTTCATGCGGTTCATCCTTATGACCCCATCTTTCATTGCCAAAAAAAGTAAGGATTACAACACGGGTCATATAAAAAGCTGTGATTGCTGCACCAAGAAGTGTGGCAACACCAAGTGCAATTCCCTTTATTCCACCGGCATTAAATGCTGTTTCAATAATTTTATCTTTGGAGTAAAAGCCAGCAAAGGGTGGAACTCCGATGATTGCTAAGTAGCCTAAGCCGAAAGTTAGGGCTGTAATTGGCATAAATTTACCAATCCCCCCGTACTTTCGCATATTAACTTCATCTTTCATGCCATGCATTACCGAACCTGCACCAAGAAACATACTTGCCTTAAAGAAACCATGTGTTAGTAAATGCATAATTGCAAATGCGTATCCAATTGGTCCTAAGCCTGTAGCTAAAATCATGTAACCAATTTGCGACATTGTTGAAGCTGCTAAAGCTTTTTTAATATCATCTTTAGCTGTTCCAATTATCGCGCCGAACAACAAGGTGACTGCACCAACAATTAACACCATTAGCTGTGCTATTGGAGCTTCATCAAAAATAAAGCTAGATCTGGTAATTAAATAAACTCCCGCAGTAACCATTGTTGCCGCATGGATAAGTGCAGATACTGGAGTTGGGCCAGCCATTGCATCACCTAGCCAAGATTGAAGTGGAAATTGCGCTGATTTTCCACACGCTGCCAATAACAGCATTAAACCAATAGCTGTAAGTTGAGTCGTTGACGCACTATCAGTCTGTTCTTTTATTCCTGAAAATGTGACATCACCGAATGTGGCAAAAGCAATCATTATGGCTAAAGACAATCCAACATCGCCAACTCTGTTTGCTACAAAAGCTTTCTTAGCGGCAGTAGCGTAAGCCGGTTTTTGATTCCAAAAACCGATCAATAAGTAGGATGCAAGTCCTACTCCTTCCCAACCTACATACAGATTTAGATAGGAATCACCGAGCACTAGTAGCAACATTGCGGCTATGAATAGATTTAAATATGCAAAAAATCTTCTTCGGTCTAAATCATGTGACATATATGAAATTGAATAGACATGGATTAACGTGCCAACTCCAGTAATCAAAAGAACAAAACAAATGGAAAGCTGATCAAGTAAAAGTGAGGCATCAACATTAAAAGAGCCAACCGAAATCCAAGTAAATAGTTTTTGACCTACGGCTCTATTTTCTTCTGGCCTGGCTTGCATAGCAAGAAATTCAATAACGCCGATTGTAAAAGTTGAGGCAGATACAGTTGTCGCTAGTACATGACCCCAAGAGTTTGCTCTTTTACCAGCCAATAAAAGTAAAGCTGAACTAAAAAGTGGAAGTGCAATGAACCACACTAAATTAGCTGATGTTTGTAACATTATCTTTTCAACAAACTTGCATCATCTACTGATGCAGATCTACGCGAGCGATAAATAGTTACAATAATTGCTAATCCAACGACAACTTCGCATGCTGCAACTACCATGGTAAAGAATGCAACTACTTGACCTTCGAGATTGCCATTTATTCGAGCAAAAGTTACGAACGCAAGATTGGCAGCGTTTAGCATTAACTCGATACACATAAATACTACAATTGCATTCCGACGTACGACTACACCAATCGCTCCTATTGTGAACAAGATGGCAGAAAGATAAAGATAATTTGCAATAGACATTATTTATCTTCCTCAGTCTCTTCTTTTAATTCAAACTTAGAACTATCAATCATGTCACCGCGTGCTTCAAGAACAGCAGAAATTGAAGTAGGAGCTGGGTTTCCAGTTGGAAGTAGTGCCGGTACATCTACAGCGTTATGTAGTGCGTAAACTCCAGATCCAGGCAATCCAGCTGCATCTTTTAGTTCACCTTTTCTAAATCTTGCAATTGATAAATCACGTTGAACAAATTTCGATTTTGTTTTCTGGCTATGAGCTAAAACCATGGCACCAACTGCTGCGGTAATCAAAAGAGCAGAAATTACTTCAAATGCAAAAACGTATCTAGTAAATAATTCGACGGCAATTCCTTTAGCATTACCTTCAGAATTGATTTCACTTAGTCCTACTACTGGTCTACCAAATGTTGCCCTTGATATAAGTGTTACAAGTAATCCACCAAAACCAATTGCTGCGACAATTGAAACAATTCTTAATCCCTTAATATTTTCTTCCAAAGAGTCTGATGTATCAACTCCAACAAGCATCAAAATAAATAAGAAAAGCATCATTACTGCACCGGTGTAAACAACTATTTGAACAATGCCTAAAAATAATGCTTCCTGAGCAATATAAAATATTGCCAAAGTAACCATTACCCAGGCAAGTAATAATGCTGAGTGCACAGCTTTTTTTACTAATAACATGCCAACGGCTGCAATCACAGATAGTGGAGCTAAAACATAGAATAAATATGATTCAGGGGCAGCAGTAGTGCCAACATCTAAAGCAAGATTAATCATTCTTTGCAATCCCTTGGGATGGATGAGATCCTGTAACTTCACCACGGTAATAATTGCTGTCATCGGTGTTTGGATACATGGGGTGTGGAGGTGGCACCATTCCAGCCCGCAGTGGACCTAAAAGGTCATCTTTTTCAAATATCAATTTACCTCTAGTGCTATCAGCTAATTCATATTCATTTGTCATTGTTAATGCTCGAGTTGGACATGCTTCAATACATAGGCCACAAAAAATACAACGCAAGTAATTAATTTGATAAACCTTGCCATAACGCTCACCTGGAGAGAATCTTTCGCCCTCTTTATTATCCGCACCTTCAACATAAATTGCATCGGCTGGACACGCCCAAGCACAAAGTTCACACCCAATACATTTTTCTAATCCGTCAGGATGTCGATTTAATTGATGGCGCCCGTGAAACCTTGGTGCGGTTGGTTCTTTTACCTCTGGATATTGAACAGTATTTACCTTTTTGAACATGGTTCTAAAGGTCACCCAGAAGCCAAGTAGTTGCTTACCAAAACTAGCACTTTCATGATTAGTAATTGGTGCCTTAGATTGATCAGCATGAGCTAATCCAAATTCATCAGAACGTGGTACTAAATCATCAGCCATTTATCTGCTCCACTCTTGAGTTTGGAATTGCTGGTACTGGAAAGTTTGGTTCAGGGGAATTAATCTCTCGTGAAGCTTTAGCTATTTCAGCTTTCTTACGATCTAATAATGTTGTAATAGCAACGTAAATAAGTGCAATTGAGAAAATAAAAGTAGCTATTAACCCTTGTGAAGCTCCTTGCTGAGACATAACTCTTAAAGTTGAAACAACTAAAATCCAAGCAAGTGAGAATGGGATTAGTACCTTCCAACCAAATTTCATAAACTGGTCATACCTTAGGCGTGGCAAAGTACCTCTTAACCAGACAAATACGAAAAAGAATCCAAGTACTTTTATAAAGAACCAAACTAATGTGAACCAGCCACCAAGCCACTGTTCTGTAAATCCCAATCCTGGAAATGCTCTATAGCCACCTAAAAATAGAGTGGTTGCAAGTGCAGATACCGCAATAATGTTTACATACTCGGACAAGAAAAAGAGTGCAAACTTAAGTGAGGAATACTCTGTATGGAATCCACCAACTAATTCGCCCTCAGCTTCAGCTAAATCAAATGGTGCTCTATTTGTTTCACCTACCATTGAAATTGCATAGATAATAAAGGAAGGGAAAAGTATTACTGCAAACCACCATTGATCTTGAGCTGCAACAATTTCGGAGGTAGACATTGAACCGGCGTATATAAACACTGCAACAAGTGATAATCCCATTGCTACTTCATAGGAAATTACTTGTGCCGATGATCTAAGTCCTCCAAGTAATGGGTAAGTAGATCCAGATGACCAACCGGCTAACACAATTCCGTAAACACCAACGGAAGCAATAGCAAGAACGTAAAGTACTCCGACTGATAAATCAGTCATTTGCATAACTGTTGTATGGCCAAAGAAATTGACTTGTCCTGTTAGTGGAATAACTGCAAATGCCATAAAACATGCGGTTGTGCTTATTATTGGTGCAATTACAAATACAACTCGATCTGCAGCTTTTGGAATCAAATCTTCTTTTAATGCCAACTTAACACCATCGACTAAAGCCTGAAGTAA
>CAIUBS010000034.1 GCA_903897475.1 uncultured Actinomycetes bacterium
AGAACTTTCGCCTTAAACTCAATTCGAGAGTAAATTTCTTGACTTCTAGCGTAAGCAATTTCATCATTTGCACCACCATCAACATAATCAAAAACTGCCTTTGGTACCCTACTTTTTGCTAGCGCCCGTAAATCTGAGATATTTATCGCAGAGTTTAGGCGTCGGTCATTGTTTTTAAATTTAGGAAAACTCCAGCCTAAAAGAGGCTTAATGTTTTTCCACCTAGGTAGTTGGCGCTTCATACTAGATATTTAACTTATAGACGCGCTTTGCAGTTTCGGCCCAGAAGGATTCTTGCTCAGATTTACTAAAATCTTTGGTGAAATCTTCCATAAGCTCAATAGTATCTTTATAAGTTGCAGCTAATAAACATACCGGCCAATCAGATCCAAACATCATGCGTGCTGGGGTAAAAGATTTAAGGATATGATCCAAGTAAGGCTTAAAGGTTTGAGTGGTCCAACTCTTCCAATTGGCTTCGGTAAACAAACCAGAGACTTTTACGCAGACATTTTCGCAAGATGCAATTTCACTTATTTGATCAGCCCATGGTTGCATCTCGCCTTTAGCCATGTATGGTTTTGAAATATGATCTAAAACAAATGAGTTATTTGGTGATTTTTTAACCATTTCTACAGCTGCGGCTAATTGTGGTGGCCTGGTCAAAATATCAAATACAAGTCCATACTCAGCTAATCGATGAATATTTGCAAGAACATCATCTCGTAATAACCAATTAGGATCTGACTTATCCTGAGCTAAATCCCTAATTGAGACTAAATTTTTTGCACCTTTATGTTGGAGATACTTCTCAAGCTGAGGTCTAATATCTTTACTTTCTAAGTTTAACCAACCGACTACAGCACAAATTTTTGGATGTGAAAGCGACAGGTCTAGAAATTCTGGTGTTTCATCAGGATTTGCAACGGTTTGAACTATTACTGTGTAATCAATATTTGCTCTTTCTAATTCAGGCTCTAACTCATCCATAAGAATTGTTCGTGAGATGGAGGCTACCTCGTCACCTTGCATCCAGTCTTGAGCCCTTACCGATAAATCCCAGATGTGATGATGTGAATCTATACGAAGCATTAGACCTTTTCCCAGCTTTTACTTTCCCAAGATTTAATTAATGCTTTTTGTACCAAAACAACATTTAAGGCTTCGGCAAATGAAGGTTTAAATTCAACTCCAGCTACCCACGAATTAAGGAATGAATAATCTTCAATACAAATAAGATCTTCAGTACCTAAGCTATTTCCCTGACCTGGAACAAATGCACCGTGGTAATCAAAGCGATCTCCACCTAGAATTTTGGTAAAACCAGATTCTAAAATGTCATCCTTTTTGTAATATAGAAGCTCATTTAAACTTTCATGATTCCACTTCAGTGCACCTTTAGTGCCGTAAATTTCAAACATATTTTCACTCTCTGGGCCAACTACCGTTCTACTGGTCTCAAAGGTTCCAGTAGCACCATTTTTAAATCTACAAAGCATTGAGGCAAAATCTTCATTCTCTACCTCACCAAGGGGATCACCCTTCTTTCCTCTACTGTAATGGCTAGAGTTATTTGATGGCAGAGGCCGCTGTTTAATCGTGGTCTGCCTCATTCCAACTACTTCAGTAATATCTCCAATTAGAAACTGAGCCAAAGAGACCGAGTGACTAAGAATATCGCTGGAAACACCATAGCCAGCTTGGTCAAACTTAAATCTCCAAGAAAGTAAACCCAACTCATCACTTCCATACATTGAAAAAAATCTACCTTTGTAATGGATGATGTCGCCTAGTTCTCCAGATGCAATCATCTTTTTTGCATGTAGCACAAGTGGTGCCCATAAGTAGTTGTAACCAACTCCAGTAAAAGTCTTATTCTTCTGAGCAATATTGAACGCTTCTAATGTCTGTTCAGGCTTACCACCAATTGGTTTTTCAGAAAAAACTATTTTGCCAGCATCACTTGCAGCTTTAATTATTGGAATATGCAACATATTAGGTGCACAGACCCAAACTGCATCTACATCTGGAGCTACTACAGCTTCATTCCAATCTGTTGTTGATCTTTTAAATCCAAAATCCTCTACGGCTTGTTTTCCTCTATTTAAGTCAAAATCGGCGCAGACGGTAAGTATTGGATTAAATTTACGCTCAGGAAATAGGGTAGGGATTCTAATTAAAGATCTACTATGAGCCTGTCCCATCCAACCTAAACCAACTACTGCAACTGATATATCTTTTCGATTGCTCACTCTTGACTCCTTTTTCCTTTAAAACTAGTTAAAGGTAATCGGGGATCTTGTTTTTGTGACTTCCAACTTTCTCTAATCCAGTGATGGCTGGGATCATCACAAAATCCCATAGTTCTATTTTCAGCGGGGCCAGCAAGTACATTTAGAAAATACATTGGATACTCAGGCGCCGCAATAGATGGACCATGATATCCGTGGGGGACAATTACAAAATCTTGATCCTTGATCGTCATGGTTTCATCGATTTTGCCATCATATGAGTAAACCTTAAAAAAGCCATGCCCATCACTAGATCCATAATCAAGATCCTCTTTTCCAATTTGAAAGTAATAGATCTCTTCATTATTAAACTGGCAATCTGCTATGCCATCATGTCGATGTGGAGGCCAAGAGGACCAATTTCCGCCGGGCGTAAGTACTTCACATACTAGAATTTTTTCGGCACCATTAAATGAGTCTGGAGTGGCAATATTGTTGACCTGCCTTGTGGCAAACCCACTACCTCTAATCTCAACCGACACCGACTCTTTATTTGTATAGGAAACTGGTAACACCTTAGTTGCTTGCGCAGTAGATAAGGCTAATAAGCCAGTAGAACCGATAATTTTTACATGCGCTCCAACTGGAATATATATCCAATCTGAGATCCCTGCGAAAACTCCAGTTCGACCAATTAATTTAAATTCAATTTGATCCACTATTACTGTGACATTTTGAGCAGATAGACTTAAAAGTACGCCTTCAAAATTGGTAAATTCTAATTCATGACTACTTTTTTGAGATAAATCTAATATATGCATGCCACAGTAATTCCAATTAGCACTCTTAGGAGTTATAGATTTAACACCTCGATATAACCAACTCATTAAACCTTCCTTACTATCGCTACTGCTTTTGCTACTGCTGCTTCGACACTTAACTCAGTACTGTATAAAAGCGCCCTACCAGGTATTAAGGCACGAACATTTTGGAATTTAAATGCAGCTTGCCAACTATTAAAAGTAGCTTGCCAGTCAGTTCCAGGATCTCCACCCAATAACATTAAAGGAAGTGAGGTGGCATTAGCCGCTAATTTGAAATCATCAAATGCTGGAACTTTAAGCCAGGTATAAGCACTAGAGGTTCCAAGTGCTGATGCAATTCCAATAACTCGCACTAATTCCTCGATATTCTTGTTTAATTCAAATTTACCAGCTGAATTTTTTACATATGGAAGTGGTTCAATAATTGATATTTTCTTGGCCCTAGATAATTGAGAATTTACGCTTGCCACCATCTCAATCGTATTTAGAACTCCTGGATCTGTTTTTTCAATTCTTAAAAGCGTCTTGCCTCCGTCTAGCCCAAATTCAGTGATTCCCTTTACATCATAGGAACTTTGGCGATCATCTAACTCCCAATCTGCTCCTAAGATTCCAGCTCGATTAATACTGCCGAAGATTAATTTGTTATCAAGCGCTCCAAAATATGCAAGTTCTTCAACTATATCTGGAGTTGCTAATACTCCGTCTACTCCAGGAACAGAAAGTGCTCGAATTAATCGATCCAATAAATCAAACCTATTTGCCATAGCCATGCCATCACCTGATGCCGCAATTATTCCTCGAGCAGTATGGTCTGCTGCAACTATAAATAATTTTCCATCTTTAGTTAACTTAACTCGACGTTTTCTAGATTTAAGATTTTTTTGTAATTTGCTCGGATTATTTACACGATCATCACAGAGTTTAGAGTAGTTTTTTTCATTAAATTTAATCATTTACCTACTCCTTTAACTAGACTCTCGACTTCGTTCAAAGTTGGCATGGCATCTGAACACAGAAGTCTAGAGGCTACTATCGCACCCGCTGCATTTGCATAATTACCAATTTTTTGTAAGGGCCAAGAATTTTTAAGTCCGTGAACTAGCATGCCACCAAAGGCATCGCCTGCTCCTAGACCACATCTAACATCAACTTTAATGGGTTTAGCGATAAAGCTTTCTTCTTTATTCGCAAGGTAAACACCATTTTCTCCTAATTTAACAATTACTAAATTGATCTGCTGGCCAAGAAAATTTTTTCTGATCTGATCAGGATCTGTTAAGCCTGTAGCGACCTCAAACTCTTTTCGATTACCTACCAAAATATTGCTGCTATCTATCGCCTTTTTAGTGACTGATTTTGCAATCGATTCATTTTCCCAGAAAGAAGGTCTGTAATCTAAATCCAAAACTGTGTGACCGGATAAAGACCTTGTTACAAGCCAATCTTGAATAGATTTAGCAGTTTCACCAGTTGCTAGTGCGCAAGCGGAAACCCAAAAAACTTTAGTCGATTTAATCTCAGCATCTGTGATTCTATCTCTCTTGATTTTTGTATCGGGTGCTTCAGGGGATCGGTTAAAGAAAATTGTTGGATTATATGGATCATCCATAGCGGCAAAAACAGCAGGGCTAAATTGAGACTCATCAATTCCTACATACCTGGTGTCAACTTTAAACTCGGTTAATTTTCCTAAAATATACTCAGTAAATGCATCTCGACCAATATTTGTTGCAACTGCAGAATTGTTACCTAATCTAGCCGAAGAAATTGCAACATTTGTGGGGCTACCACCAATTGACATACTAAAAGTTTTTACATCTTTGAAACTAACATTTGATTCATTTGCATAAAAATCAAGACTAATTCTTCCTACGCTGATTAAATCTAAACTCTGATTCATAAAATAAAACTAAGCTATTGCCAAAGATCTAAGGTATTCCATGGATTGAGAAATCATTTCAACAGGTCCTTTGCCCTCTTCAGGAACGCTACCTGTAATTGCACAATCTTGTTCGATCACATACCAGCCTTGGTATCCCTTACTTTCAAGGGCTCTAATTACATCTGCAATTGGTACATCGCCCTGTCCAAGAGGTGTGAATAGACCCTTTTGCACCCCTGACATTATTGATTCTTGACGAGCCAAAACTGACTTGGATTTTGAAAGATTAACATCCTTTAAGTGCACATGCCCTACACGCTGGTGAGCTTGCTTAGCAAACTCAACAACATCAACTCCACCAATAGCCATATGACCGGTATCAAGGCACCACTTAACATCGCACCCATTTAGCACGCGATCTACATCTTCCTTGGTTTCAACAGTAGTTTGCAGGTGCGGATGAAGTACGTTTTGTAATCCGTTGTCCTGACATATTTTGTCAATTTCAGAAAACATCTTAAACATGTTTTTATACTCATCATTAGTTAGTGGATTTGGATTATCCCAATTCCATGTGTAAACAGGTGAGGAAACTAAGTGAGTTGCACCAGTTTTTCTAAATAACTCCGCGGTCTTTTTTACTTGACTTATAGTCTCTTGATTTTCATTTTTATCATGAACTACAACTGGTGTAAATCCACCAATCAAACTCATATTAAATTCATCTAACTTCTCTGAAATTGCACTCGGTTGCTCTGGAAGAAAGCCTGGCGCCCCTAATTCAGTTGCCGGTAATCCCAAGTTTTTCATCTCAGATAAAACTCGATCTGTTGGTAACATCTTTCCCCAGCCAGGCACCTCACAAATTCCCCAAGAAATAGGTGCTGATGCAATACGGGAGTAGAAGGATTTCACTGAGGCATTGTTCCATAAGTGTTGATAAGTAGATAGGGTACGAGCGTGAAATTAACGACCTCAGAGGCCTTAGTTAAGTACCTGATTGCTCAGAAAATTAAAATTGATAACAAAGTTGTATCTTTGTTTCCATTTACCTTTGCCATATTTGGCCATGGAAATGCCTTAGGAATTGGCGATGCACTTGAGAGAAATAAGAAAGCTATGCCTACAATCCGTGGCCAAAATGAACAAGGAATGGCATTAGCAGCAGTAGCTTTTAGTAAAGCTCAATTACGACAACAATGTGCAGTTGTGACAACTTCAATCGGCCCAGGTGCAACTAATGTAGTGACAGCTGCAGCAGTAGCGATGGCAAATCGATTACCAGTTTTAATTTTATCTGGTGATACTTTTCAATCTCGACAACCAGATCCAGTACTTCAGCAAGTCGAACATTTTGATTCACCAATCACTACGGTAAATGATTCATTTAGAGCTGTTACTAAGTATTGGGATCGAGTGAACAGACCAGAGCAGCTACTAAATACTTTACCTAATGTGATTCAAACCATTCTTGATCCTGCAGATTGCGGACCAGTGTTTTTGGCATTACCTCAAGATGTACAGGTTGAAACGTATGATTTTCCCGATGAATTTTTTGAGGAAACTATTCATAATATTCGTCGTCCTAAAGCTGATGAGAATTCAATAAAACTTGCAGTTTCTACAATTAAATTAGCCAAAAAACCATTGATTATTGCCGGAGGCGGGGCTAGATATAGCAAGGCACATAAAGAAATATCAGATTTTGCGAACAAATTTGCAATACCAGTGGTAGAAACAGTGGCCGGTAAAGCAACTTTATTATCATCAGATCCAGCCTGGTGTGGTCCAGTGGGTGTAACAGGTTGTGATCCTGCAAATAAGTTAGCTGAGGAAGCAGATTTAATCATCTCAGTTGGTTGTCGATTACAGGACTTTACAACCGGCTCATGGACATTGTTTAAAAATCCAAATAGAAAGATAATTTCAATAAATACAGCACGATTTGACGCAACTAAACGTAATTCTATAGCCCTAATCGGAGATGCCAAAGTAACGATTTTAGAGTTGAGCAATTTAATCGGCGATTACAAATGTGACCAAGCCTGGAGTAAATCACGTGAAACAACTCGGGAACTAATATTAAAAAATATTGAGGCTAGAATTTCTGAAAAACTAGAACTTCCCTCCTATGCCCAAGTAGTTAAATTAATCAATGATCTAGCAGCAGATGAGGATTATGTTTTAACAGCTGCTGGTGGGTTACCGGGAGAGTTAAATAACAATTGGCTAAGTAAGAGCTTGGACTCATTTGATTGTGAATACGGGTACTCATGCATGGGGTATGAGGTCGCAGGTGCTTGGGGAGCAGCCTTGGCATTAAAGAATGCCGGTAGAACTGGAAAAGTAATTTCAATGGTTGGCGATGGATCCTATTTAATGATGAATAGCGAAATTTTATCTGCAGTAAATAATGGAGATTCACTAGTTTACATACTTTGCGACAATGGTGGCTATGCAGTAATTCAAAGATTACAAACCTCAAATGGATCTAAAAGTTATCGCACGATGTTTAATGATTCTGATTTAAACAAGCCATTTGATGTCGATTTTGTTGCGCATGCAAATTCAATGGGAGCAAAAGCTAAAAAAATTACAATACAGTCCCTTAAAGATGAATTCATAGCAGCAAAGAAAAATTCTGGAGTCACAGTATTAGTTATTGATACTCACCCAAGTAAATGGACAGAGGGCGGTGCTTTTTGGGAGGTCGGAGTTTCAGGTGTAAGTAGTGAACCTGAAATTCAAAATGCCTACCAAAGACAAGTTACTGGAAAAGCAAACCGTAGGATTTAACTAAAGAGATTTAACTCCAAGACCACAGGCAATACTGGCGGCCAAGCCATCTTCAGCAGTTGCAAAGTTTGAATCCAATTTTCGTTTTTGCAGTGAGGCAATAAATGCCTTAAGTTCAGCAATATATGCCGGTTTGAATCTTCCCATCCAGTCTTTATGTAAAGTTCCAGGTTTTCTGCCTGGAAGTTTAAAGTTCTTAGCAATATTTAAGCTGCCTAAGTTTTCGATAACTAAAGAGCCATTTTCCGTTAAAACTTCCATTCCAACCTCATACCCATAAGTACTATTTGCAAATATATCAATGGTAATTAAAACTCCAGATTCACTCTTACAAATAACAGAAATTGGATCTGAAAGATTTGGATTAGCTTTTTTAGTTACCTTTGCATAGTTAACTTTAACTGAAACAATCTCTTCTTTTAGTAGCCATCTGATTATATCGATCTCATGCACAGCAACATTGGTCAAAAGCATTGATGTAGTCGCATTGGGCGAGCTTACATTTCTTGATGTACATCTAATCTGTAAGACCTGCCCATACTTTCCAGTGCTTAATTCCTTTTTTAAGTCTAGATAAGCTTTATCAAATCTGCGCATAAATCCAATTCCAACCATGGATTTAGATTCCTTCACTATTTTTGCAACTTTCTTAGCCTCCTTCACAGTAGATGCGAGTGGCTTTTCACACAAAACATTCTTACCTGCAAACACAGATTGAGTAAGATGTTTTGCATGCAGGTGGTCGGGAGAGGCAATAATTACTGAATTTACACTTTTGTCACTGAGTAATTGATCGATATCTTGATAAACTTTTGGTAATACTTTGGTCTTTTTAAATACTTCCTTAGCAACATTTGCTGCGGTAGTTAAATTTGTATCATAAATTGCAACTACCTTGGCACCTTTAACATAATCTGAAAGGTAAAGTGCATGACCTTTGCCCATAATGCCAACACCGATTACGCCAATACCAATATCTTTCGCACTTTTAATCACCTGGATATTCTAGTAAGGTAAATCTATGAGTGAAACCTTTTTGAGCGAATTAACTGGAAGTTTTTCTACTCCATCAGCAGGAAATCCCACAGTTGCAATGGTTGAAGCGGCTTATAAACATCATAAATTAAATTTTCGTTATATAAATTGTGAAGTATTACCAAAGGATTTAAGTAATGCAATTTTAGGAGCCAGAGCAATGAACTGGGCAGGTTTTAATCTCTCCATTCCACACAAGGTTTCGGTAATACAGTATTTGGATGGCTTAGGAGAGTCTGCTGAAATAATGGGAGCAGTAAATTGTGTAGTTAATCGGGATGGAAAATTAATTGGTGAAAATACAGATGGTAAAGGATTCCTGCAGGCATTTAAAAAAGTTGATTCTGTCACTGGGAAAAAAATTGCCATTTTGGGTGCAGGCGGAGCTGCTCGTGCCATAGCAGTTGAGTTAGCGCTAGATGGCGCAAAGGATTTTACGATAATAAATCGAGATGCAACTCGTGGTGAAGAATTGGCTAAGTTATTGGTGAATAAACTAGGTGTATCTGCTAAATATGTAGCTTGGTCACCAAGTTTTAAAATTCCAGATTCTATAAATGTTCTCATTAACGCCACCTCAGTTGGAATGGCAGATAGTGGTAGTTATGATTTAGATATTGACCTAAGTAGTCTTAATAAAAATATGATTGTTGCGGACGTAATTGTAAATCCTCCACAAACAAGCCTATTAAAAAGTGCTGCCAAAATAGGAGCTCGCACAATTGATGGGTTGGGAATGGTGGTAAACCAAGCGGTAATTGGTATTAAGTACTGGACAAATTTTGATGTGGATCCAGCCACCATGCACGCAGAGTTAAAGCGTGTTTTAAAACTATAGGGGTAATAATGCCAATCAAACGAATTGGGCAGGTAATTGGTATTAAGCCAGAGGAAATAGATGAGTACGAGCGATTACATGCTCAAGCTTGGCCCAGCATTATAAAAATTATTAAGCAAGCTAATATTTCTAATTACTCAATTTTTAGATATGAGAACTTACTTTTTGCCTATCTTGAATACACCGGCGATGATTACGAGGCTGATATGGCTAAGTTAGCTGCTGAGCCTGAAATGAAGCGTTGGTGGCAAATAACAGATCAGATGCAATGGCAGGTTCCGCAGGCAAAAGCTGGTGAGTGGTGGCATGTTATTCATGAAAATTTTCATGTTGACTAATTTAAAACTAATTAACCAGTTTTAGATTAGATTGATCAACAACTCTTAATGCCTGAGCAGCAATAGTTAGCGCTGGATTCATGGCAGCAGAGGATGGAAAAAAACCACCATCAATTAGGTAGAGATTATCTAGGTCATGAGTTTTACAATATTGATCGACTACACTGTTTTTTGGGTCACTTCCTGCAACTGTAGTTCCGCATTGATGAGAGTTCATCGAAATATCAAATGGCTGTACAAAAATTGCTTGAAAACCTGATTTTCTCAAGACTTTTTTAGTTTTCCTCATTAACTCTTTATGAGCAGAGGTATTGACAGCCTTACGATAAATCTGAATCATGCCATTTTTTGAAATCTCTACCCGATTTGAAAGAGTTGGTAGATCCTCATTCATAACTACAAACTCAACTGATCTATCGGCAATAAATTTAAGCAAGATTAGTGGAACTTTAGTTGCATAGGTTTTCATCATAATTGCTTGGACTTTTCCAATTAGCTGCACTGCCCCTAATGGATAGCCTGAGCCACCATCAAAGTACCAATCTGAAAAAGACAAAGTTTTTTGAAAGACCACATCATTCTTGCTTCTAATATCAAATGCTGCAATATGAGCATTATTATGCATCATAAAATTTTTTCCGACCAAGCCAGATGAGTTGGCAACTGATCCTGACTTTAGTAATAGGGCAGCAGTATTGACTGCTCCTAAACTTAATACGTAATTTTTCGCAACTACCTTCACCTCTTGACCGTTTTTCAATCCCAAAAGGTGATCAACCCTGCCATTTTTTACAATAACTTTGGTTATTTTCAAATTAGTTTCTAATCTAACTTTTCCAGTACGCATAGCTGGCTCTAGCGCGCAGCTTTGACTGTCACTTTTTGCATCTAACTTACAAACAAAGCCATCGCAGGTACCGCATCTAATGCACTTTCCATCAATTTTTAAATCAACCCCCATGGCATTTGCATGTGGTCTAACACCTGCAGCTTTTAATTTTTCGGCAAGTTTTGAAATATATTTTTCATGAGCTAGCGCTGGGTATGGAAATGGTTTACTGCGAGGTGGCTCAGTAGGATCCTCACCAGTTGCACCATGTACTTTATAAAGCTCCTCAGCTTTGCAGTAGTAAGGCTCAATATCTTGATAGGTAAATGGCCAGGCCGGTGAGATTCCCTCCTTATGTTTTACCTCTAAAAAGTCACTCTCTCTAAATCGAGGAAGTGAGGAGCCATAAACTTTGGTATTACCACCTACTATGTAGTGAACACCAGGAGTGAACTGTTTACCTTTTTCATCTAACCATTTTTCATCTGGTTTGTATTTTTGGTTAACAAAAATCTCCCGAGCAGACCAGTTTGCATCCTCTTTTTTAACAAAGTCACCACGTTCGATGACTAAGCAATCTATACCAGCCTGCGCCAAGCCATATGCAGTGGTGGCTCCACCCATTCCTGAACCAACAACTGCAACTGAGGTTTCTAAAATCACCGAACTGGCTTTAGTGTTTGATCCTTAGTATCAACCTTCATTGCACCGGTCATGATTGCAACTGCATCCTTCATATCATGAGTTTTTGGTGTAACTACTGCAGCTCTTTTGCCTAAGCGCATAACTTGAATGCGATCTGCTACTTCAAATACCTGTGGCATATTGTGTGAGATCAAAATAACCGGCATCCCACGTTCACGGAGTGATTCAATCAACTTTAATACCTGATTCGACTCACGAACCCCAAGGGCCGCAGTTGGCTCATCCAAAATAATAACTTTTTGACCAAAAGCTGCCGCTCTCGCTACGGCCACTGCTTGGCGTTGACCACCAGAAAGAGTTTCAACTGCTTGGCTCATATTTTGAATAGTTCCAATACCAAGTGCAGAAATATGATCCTTGGCTTTCTTTTTCATGCCAGAGCTATCTAACATTCTCAAAATTGTTCCAGCTGGGCCTTTTTTCCTAA
Organism: uncultured Actinomycetes bacterium; assembly: GCA_903897475.1. Classification (GTDB taxonomy): domain Bacteria; phylum Actinomycetota; class Actinomycetes; order Nanopelagicales; family Nanopelagicaceae; genus Nanopelagicus. The sequence goes on from CAIUBS010000034.1 coordinate 11,909, forward strand.
TCTCTCGACCTAAGTACAGATTAGAAGCGATATCTAAGGCTGGTGCTACCGCTAATGTTTGATAAACAGTCTCAATTCCAGCATCACGCCCATCTTGTGGTCGCTTAAATGAAACTACTGTGCCATCAATTTCAATACTGCCATTATCAGGAACTTCAGCACCAGATAGACATTTAATTAATGTAGATTTTCCGGCACCGTTATCGCCAATTACTGCAAGAACTTCGCCTGGGAACAACTCAAGATCTGCACCATCTAGTGCAACTACACGACCATAAGTTTTAACAACATTGTTTGCGGTAAGTACGGCAGATTTACTCATGTTCTTGCCTTTCTAATCCACTGGTCAACGGTTACAGCGAAAATGATTAATAAACCAACTGCCAATACTTGGTAGTACAAATCAACACCAGCAAGTGTTAAACCATTACGGAATACACCAACGATTACAGCACCAATTAATGAGCCGAAAATGGTTCCACGGCCACCAAACAAAGAAGTGCCACCAATTACCACTGCAGTAATCGAGTCTAGATTTAGATCAGGTTGCGTATTTGGGCTAGCAACTGTTACGCGGCCAATCACAATCCAAGCTGCGATAGCGAAGACTAAGCCGGCTACCATATAGACAGAGAGAAGAACTCGATTAACTTGAATTCCAGCAAGGCGAGCGGCGTTAATATCATCACCTACGGCGTAGACATGTCTACCCCAACCAGTAAAGCGAAGGGCAAAGGCTAAGATTAAATAGAGAAGTAACATAACGATTACACCCTGCGTAACCTTAAATTCTCCAATATTTATAATATGCCCTAGTTGAAGTAAAAATGGATCCATCTCATCAGTTGTTACAGTTCTGCCTGATGCGTAAATCAAAGTTAACGCAATAAAAACATTTAATGTTCCTAAGGTCACGATAAATGGTGGGAGTTTAAATTTTGTTACTAAAAATCCATTAAACCAGCCTGCAAAAGTTCCGACCACTAAACCTAAGGCAAAAGCCAAAATAACAGGGAGGCCATCATCTTCAATATATGGGTCTCCCATAAATGTCTTGGCCATTACCATTGATGAGAAAATCGCTATTGCACCACAAGATAGATCAATTCCTGCTGTTAAAATTATCAAGGTCTGACCAGCTGCCACAGCCCCTACAATCGCTACCTGCTGCAATATTAGCGAGAGGTTTCCTGGAGTTAAAAAATTTTCATTAAAAAAACTAAAACAGACTACTGCGATTAAAAGAACCGCCGCTGAGCTCAACCATGGATAGCGATGAAGTGTTGCCTGTAACTTCTGCGCATTTGAAGCCCGACCCATAAACTCTGCCGCAGCATCTTGGGTACCAACTTGGCTCATTAAAGATCCTTTCCTAACTTTATTTTGTTTACTTCAGCCTTCAGATTTCCTAGACCACTAACTATCACTAACTTAAGGGCTAGTTGATCTATTAGCAAGGGCGGTCGCTTGTGCAACCGCCCTTACCAAGTTTTTATAATTGCTTATGAATTGATTTCAACTCAGGATTAACCCCAAGCATTCTCAATTCCGTAAGTTGTATCTTCTGATGGAACACCATCTTGTGGGTCATCAGTAATCAACTTAACACCTGTGTTGTAGAAATCAAGTCCAGGAGATACCTCTGGCTTAGTTCCATTTTTCACGATGTCATAGATAGCTTGAACACCAAGATCAGCCATTAGCAATGGATACTGCTGTGAAGTAGCTCCAATGCAACCGCTCTTAACATTCTCAATACCTGCACGACCACCATCAACTGATACCACGATTGCCTTTGTGCCTGCAGCCTTTAGAGCAGCACATGCACCAGCAGCGGTTGGCTCATTGATTGTGTAAACAACGTTGATTGCTTTGTTCTTTGCAAGTAGTTGCTCAAGTCCGGTACGTCCGCCATCCTCGTTAGCACCAGTAGCTTTGTTACCTACGATTACGTAGTCGCCACCTGAATACTTACCAGTTGGGGCTTCGTCACCCATAACCTTTGGATCCTTAACGTCGATTCCCATTCCCTTTAGGAAACCGTTATCACGGCAGTAATCAACTGAAACCATACGGTCATCAAAAATATCTAGAAGTGCAATAACTGCCTTCTTGCCACCAAGTTTTGCAGCGGCCCACTTACCAATTAACTCACCAGCTTCGCAGTTATCTGTTGCGAATGTGATGTCAACAATGTCAGCAGGATCTGTTGGTGTATCAAGTGCGATAACAAATAGGCCAGCTTCGCGAGCCTTTGTAATTGCTGAGTTAACGTTTACTGACATTGGAGTAATAAGAATTCCAGCGTGCTTTGCTGAGATCGCGTTTTCAATTAATGCGATTTGTCCAGCATCGTCACCCTCTTCTTTACCTGATCCAACTGTTAGATCAACACCTAGCTCAGCTGCCTTTGCTTCAGCACCCTTAATCATTGCTACGAAGAATGGGTTTGTCTGATCTTTAGTGATCAGAGTTACCTTTACATCGCCACCACTTGCATCATCTGAACCAGATGAACAAGCTGAAAGGACTAAAGCTGACACAGCTAAAAGCGCTACAAGCGCTTTACGTGTGAACTTTGATTTCATTTATTTTCCTCCTATAGGCGTTCGCATTTTGGCGAACTGGGCTGAGCCTAGTTAAAAATAGGCTGAGAGAGAAGTGGGTAAATAGCGAAAGGTCAAAACTTACAAAAAAGTTATAATCACCCTGATTTGAGGATAACTGAGCTATATGGAATTGGATCTCCCGTGTGAATTATCCCCAGGCACTGGCCTACTTGAATTTTGAATTCGGAGTGGGGGATTTTAGTAGTGGTAATCCCCTGGTGGTGCTTTAGGTAGTTATCAACTGTTGGCTTATCAACCTTTTCGGCAAACTCATTTGCCAGAACCAAAGAGGTGATTTGAAGGTGGGGGAGAATCTCATCTAAAACTTGAGGGATGGTTGGCCAACCCATAGTAATTGCAAGTTCAATTGTTTCTACATTTGGGTAGGTTGGAAATGGACCATCAACTACTGCAATGGAATTTACATGACGAAATCTTGCAAGTAGTGAGGCAAGTTGTGGATGCAAAATTCCATTTTTAATCATGGCTAAAACTTACTGCACCGATGCAAGCATTGACAATATCTCACTGTTAGTTGGCAATGAGGGAACAGCGCCTGCTCTAGTTGCTGCAATCGCACCGCCTGCTGTGGCAAATTTTAAAGCGTATTCAATGGGAGAGCCATTTGCAATGGCAGTTGCAAATGCACCACAAAATGCATCACCAGCTGCTGTGGTGTCAATTGCAGATATTTTAAATGCTGGAGTATAAATATTATTTTGACTATCTAGATATAAACTACCTTGTTCACCAAGTGTGATGATTACCTGTTTAGCCCCCATAGAACAAAGTTGTTTAGCAACAACTAGAGCTTCATCCTTAATTAATTTTTCAACCTGTTTTCCAATTAAAAATGATGCCTCTGTTTCATTTACGATTAAATAATCACAAGCAGAGATAAGCTCCTTACTTAGCTTTTGAATTGGTGCTGGATTTAAGATTGTAATTACTCCGGCTTTGTGAGCATTGATGATAAATTTTTCAACCTCAGTTATCGGAGTTTCAAGTTGGGAAAGTACAACCTTTGGCTTAGTTGCAATTTCTAAATGTTCTTGTTTGAATTTAACTAACGCATTGGCTCCTGGAATTATTAAAATTCTATTTTCACCATCTTTTGAGACCTCAATAACGGCAATTCCAGTTTGAACTATTTGTCTAGAAATAAATCTTGAATCAATTTTTTCATCTAGAAGTACCTGGTTTAAAAAATCACCTTCACTATCTTGCCCAAGGCAACCAACCATCAGAACTTTAGATCCAGATCTGCTGGCAGCAATCGCTTGATTTAATCCTTTACCCCCTGGAAAACGTAATAATTTTTCACCGGTTACAGTTTGACCAAGAGTAGGCAAGTTATCAGCATAAGCCACTAAATCAAGATTCAAACTTCCAAATACTAGAACTGTCATAACCTAAGCCTATTGCAAAATAGGCATTGTTGAAATATTCAGCATTTCAACGATTTTTTGCTTCTATGATTTTTAGATTCAGACTTAATTGGATTTAATTAAAAATTAATACTGTCAATAGAAGTAGAGTTAGATTTAAGTATGCGATGTTGATCTAAAACATTTTCAGAGTGTTTTTCAAAGGAGGTAATTACATTAGGAATCTTCCAATCAACTAGCTCACCTAGTAATGCCCAAGCAGCTTGCCTAGCCGCACCATCTGCGACTAACTCCATTGGCGGAAAAGTCATTACCTCTCTACCTAATATTGCCGATGCAATTGGGCCAACGCCAGGATTTTTTGCAGCGCCACCAATAATCATTACTCGTTCAATTTTTGCTCCACTACTTTTTAATGTTTCAAAGGAGTCAATCAAGCTACATAAAATTGCCTCAATTGCACATCTAGCAATATTTTCTGGGGTTAAATTGCTGTTAGTAATTCCGGCAAGTAAACCTTTGGCATTTGGGCGATTTGGTGTTCGCTCACCTTCAAAATATGGAAGCATTGTTAATCCCTGTGCACCAGGTTTTGCCTTCAATGCTAAGTGCCCAATTTCATCGTGGCTTTTGCCCAATAATTTAGAAACAACATCTAAAACTCTTGCTGCATTTAAGGTACAGACCAATGGCAAATATCTACCAGTTAAATCTGCAAAACCAGCAACCGCACCCGTTGAATCCGCTGTTGGAGTATCTGATACAAAAAAAGCTGTACCACTAGTACCAAGTGAGATGATTAAATCTCCACTTTTAGCGCCTAAACCAAAACCAGCAGCTGCGTTATCACCAGCGCCTGCTGCAATTGGAATGCCATCTTTAGTTTCACCAGCAAATTGATCAAACTTTGCAATCTTTGGTAGGTATATCTCACGATTATCTTTTAATGCAATCGCCAATAGATCTCTACGATATTGATTAGTTACTGCAGAAAAGTATCCAGTTCCAGAGGCATCACTTCTATCGGTAAATAATTTGTTAAAATCTTTCCCACCCTGCAATTGCCAAGAGATCCAGTCATGGGGAAGTGCAATTGCGGCTAATCGCTTACTATTCTCACTCTCATTTTCAGCAAGCCATCTGACCTTAGAGATAGTAAATGAGGCAACTAATATCGAACCAATAGCCTTTGCAGTCTCAGCCGGACCGCCAAACTCTTGATTTAAATCTGCAGCAGCTTTTGCTGAGCGCAGATCATTCCAAAGTAAGGCAGGCCTAATGACATTGGCATCTTCATCTATGGCGACAAAACCATGTTGTTGACCAGCTACTGAAATTGCGGCCACATCATTTAATCCACCAGCTGCCTCAATGGCTTTATCTAAAGCGCTTAACCAGTAGGCAGGATCTACCTCAGTGCCATCAGGGTGAGCAGCTTTTCCTTCACGCACTAATTTTCCAGTTAGCACATCCTTAATTACTACCTTTACGGATTGGGTAGATGAGTCGATACCTGCAACTAATTTATTACTCACGGTTACTTAATTACTCCCAATTAGATTTGTACAGGATTTAAAAATGTTAACTCAGTTGGCTTTCTAAAGTACTTCTTATCAATACTATTTATATGCTTCACGTGAGGGGTTTGCATATGATCATCCCATTGAGCCTTACTTGACCACTTTTCCATCATTACCCAAGTATTGCTATTTTCTTGGGCCACTAAGTCATACATCTCACAACCTGATTCCTTATAAGCCTCACTAACTAGGTGTGCAAACTCTTTTTTTAAGAAATCTATATGCTCAGTTGCTGGATAGATGGTGGCTATTAGATAAAGAGGAGTACTCATAGAAAACCTTTCAAATTATCTGGTATGTTATAAAAATACCATGAATCTACTGATTGGGTAATGGCTTATTTAAATTAAGTTACTAAAGTCAACACTTGCAAACCAATCTAATGCCTGAGGATTGGCAAGCCCATCTATATTTCTAACCTTTCTACCATTTATAAGATCAGCAACTGCTATCTCTACTAACTTATTGCTCTTAGTTCTAGGTAATTCAGGGGCCTGAATAATCAAATCGGGTACATGTCGTGGGCTTGCTTTGCCTCTTAATTCAGACTTTATTTGATTTATTAATTCAATAGTTAGGCTTTGATTAACGGCTAAAGTTACAAAGAGAATTATTTTTGAATCACTACCCACTTCCTTTGCTACCGCAAGAGACTCTAGAATCTCTGGAAGTTGTTCAACTACCCGGTATATCTCTGATGTGCCAATTCTTACTCCCTTGGCATTTAATGTGGCATCACTTCGCCCAAAGATTACAAAGCCACCGTTACTACTTTTTGTTGCAAAATCACCATGTGTCCAAACACCTTTAAACCTAGAAAAGTATGAGCGTTTATAATTTATATTGTTATCATCATTCCAAAAGCCAAGTGGCATAGATGGAAATGGTTTAGTACAAACTAACTCTCCCTTTTGATCAACTTGAGTAGGAAGACCATTTTCATCAAAGATTTCAACTGCTAATCCCAAACAGGCACCTTGAATTTCACCGGCGAAAACTGGAAGAGATGGAACTGCAGAAACAAAGCAACCACATATATCAGTGCCCCCAGAGATCGAAGCTAAGTGAATATCAGATTTGATATTTTGATAAATATATTCAAAGCTCTCAGGCGATAGCACAGAGCCAGTTGAGATAAGTGTCTTTAACTTTCTAAATGGATAATTTCCGATTGCTTTAATACTTGAGCTTTTTAGTAAGTCAATGTACTTTGCCGAAACTCCTAATCGAGTGCAGTTTTCACTCTCTGCTATCTCCAATAACCTTTCTATCTTTGAATATGTGGGACTACCCTCATAAAGCACAATACTAGACTTACTTGCAAGGCAGTAGAGCAACCAATTCCACATCATCCAGCCACAGGTAGTGTAAAAAAAGATTTTATCTTCACTGCTTAAATCAAAGTTAAACAAGTGCTCAGCTTTTAATTTTAATAAAATTCCAGCTGCGCTATGAATTATGCACTTAGGCTTTCCAGTGGTTCCACTTGAAAATAAGATAAATCCTGGGTGATCAAATGAAAATCTTTTAAACTCTAACGGTAAGTTTTTAAACTCACTCTTCCAATCATCCCAGTTGGTGTATTCACTTGGATTTGAATCAATCAAAATCACTCGCTTTAAGGTAGGAAGTCCTGATTTGATTTTGGCTAATTCACCTAGGCAGCTAAAGTTTTTTCCGTTGTATTGATAATTACTGCTAGCTAGTAAAAGTACTGGTTCAATTTGTGCAAACCTATCAAGTACTGCAGGTGCGGCAAAATCTGGTGATGCCGTGCTCACTATGGCGCCAATAGATAATGCTGCAATTGAATAAATAATTACTTGACTTAGATTAGGTGCCCAAGCGACAACCCGATCACCAGGTTGCACACCATCATTTAACATAGCCTTTGCGCATGCGCTAACTTCAACTCTTAATTGAGCCCAGGAGATCTCAACCTTTGTCCCATTTTCTAGAATACTGGTAATGACAATTTCATCATTTAGATTATTTGATATTAGATTTTCTGCAACATTTAAGCGGGCATTTGGAAAAAATTTAGCCTCAAGAAAATCATTTGATTCTAAATATGATGCATCACCAATATCTCCTTTGATCTCTGTTAGGTGCCAAACCTTGGTCCAAAACGCATCTAAGTTATTGATACTCCACTGATGAAGAGAGCTGTAGTCCTTTAAATTTAATTCATTAATTAGATTAATCACTGAACAATTTGCAACATTTTTGGGCTCTGGTTGCCAAAGCCTTTTACTCATGTATTAATCTTACTAATCTCATTTACTTTGGGTAAATAGGAAGAAAAGTTGGGTAGATAAAAATCTAACAATTCCTTGGGAATACTACTTTGCGGTTAAAAACTTTTATTTATGACAATTAGTTATGGAACTGAAAAGGTTATTGGTAGCTTGGTCGGACCTGTATTGCCACTATCTGGCAAGTAGGTAGCGCCTGGGGCAATTTGCATATTTGGCAATCTTTTTGAGAGAGCTTTAAACGCCTCTTTCATATCTAGGCGAGCAACATAGTGACCGATGCAGTGGTGCATCCCACCACCAAAACCAAAGTGTGGAGCGCGCTCAGCGGTAATATCAAATTCCAAATTCTCAAATTTTCTAGGATCACTACCTGCTGGGATGGTTAAAAGATGAATTGTAGTGCCAGCCTTAATTTCCAAATCTTTGTAAATTATGTCAACTGACGCCTCTCTTGAAACCCAGGTGATTGTTGGATTAAATCTCATCACCTCTTCAACTGCAGCCCTTGCTAACTCTGGATTTTCACCCAGTAATTTCCATTGCGATGGGTACTTTGAAAAAGTTTGCATTCCTAACCCAATTTGATTTCTAGTGGTATCAAAGCCAGCAAAGATTAGTAGCGATACTAAGGATAAAAGTTCTTCATCGGTAATTTTATTATCATCTACACTGGCTTTAACTAAAGTACCAACAAAATCATCACGATCAGTACCACGCCTACTTTCAATTAATCTTTTAGATATATCTAAAATTCCAAGTAGTCCCTCTTCAATTACAGGCAAATCCTCCTTAATAGTGACACTAAATACATAACCTAACTTCGTCGCAAAATCTGCCACCTGTGGCCAGAGGTCCTTATCTAAACCTAGTAGGCCGGTAATGACCCGAGCTGAAAATGGTTCAGCAAACTCACTCATAAATTCACATGAGCCCTTACTTTGAAAATTATCAATTAACTCATTTGCCAGCTGAGCAAAGAAAGTTGCAAGCGGTTCAATAGTTTTAGGGGAAAATGCAGGACCTGCAAGTCGACGTAATCGAAGGTGATCCTCTCCTTCAACGCTTAGTAACATTGATTGCCACCAGGTAGCTAGTGGGCCTGATGTTATTCCATAATGAGATGGCCACCTTCTAGTGCCTTGATAAAGCCGTTTATCTTTTAATAAAGTGTTTGCATCCTCATACCTTAAAATTGCAATTCCAAATGGCGTAGTGGCATACCAGTTGTTCTCTCTGGCTTGCATTACTTGGGCAGATCTAATTGAAAAACCAACTTCATTAAAATCTAAAAAAGTAGCTTTACTCATATGGAACTTTCTACACTACCTTCTTTAATAAAAATGATTTGCGAAGCAACTTACGGTAAGCAAGGTATAGCATTAAAACTATAGTCACACCAGATTGAATTACCGTAATTACAACTGGTAATCCAGGATCATCAGAATTTATTAGGAGTATGACAAGTGCAATTGCAATCACCGCCCAGATAAAGCTGAGTGCGCCTATTGAAAGATTTACATACCTCAATCGGGCGCTCAAATGACCATTTGTAAATAAATTTGATATTAACTTCCACATACAAATTACGCAGATTTGGACCGCTAAAATTATTAAAAATGTGAGTGCTGTTAGTGGCCAGCGCAGGTGGGCATTTTCAGGTTCTTGCTCTGCCATGTATCGAAATTGGCCTGGAAAAGAAAGGAATTGGAGCATAAGTAATAAGCAGAAAAAAGCAAACATTGAATATTTGATTAAATTTTCAACTTTAAACATGTGGGGCGGGTAGGGCTCGAACCTACGACGACCGGATTATGAGTCCGGGGCTCTAACCAACTGAGCTACCGCCCCCAAGCTTTTTACGGAGTATAACTAGTTTAATATACATTTGAATTTTGCCTAATTTAGGGAAATTTACTCTTATTTACTAGTTCTATAAGACAAATTTGAAACAGATTTTTCTCCTAATACGTCCTAAATCATCACTAAAATATATAGAACTATTTAATTGGCTGGCAGAATTATTTGAATTTTTAATCCAGTAAATTTGCTTGCACTCAATCGGATCTCACCATTATTTTTTCTTACCAATCTATCCATAATTGTCATTCCTAATCCACTACCACCATTTTGACGGGATCTAGACTTATCAAACCTTTTAAATGCCTGAATTCCCTCTTGATAAAAGCTGCTAGGTAAACCTGAACCTGCATCTTCAATTACTAATTCCACTTGATTCCCAATCTTACTAAGCGATACCTCGACTTGAGAGTTTTCAGGAGTATGACGTTTTATATTTGAGAAAATATTTGCCAATAATTGTTCAAGGTGAAATTTAGACATACTTACGACCAACTCTGGTTGTAACTTAGATTCAATACGCCTAAGCGGCTGTAAATTCTTGAGGTCAAAAATTTGCTCTTGAACCAATTTTGAAATTGGTGAGATTTGGTTTTTTGAGCTAACAGATTCATCAATCTCAAGTATAAAGAGTAAATTATTGATAATCTCTTGCATTCTCAATATTTCAGAATTAATGCGCTTTATGTATCCCTGCTTTTTGCCAGTATCACCTTCACCATTATTAAGTAATTCAAAGTATCCTTTGATTACAGTCAATGGTGTTCGCAGCTCATGAGAAGCATCACCAATAAACTCCTGCATCCTAATCTGATTTTGTTCTAATGAATTAACCAATGCATTTAATTGGTTATCTTTACGGAAAACTATGGTTGTAAGAATTACAGCAGCTAAAATTACTATAATAGTAAAAAGTGAAAGCAAATTAATATTATTATTTCTACTTTTAATCAAATCTGACAAAGAAAAATACAAAAGCAAATACTCATCTTGCGAAATTTGAAAAGTCCTTAATCGCACATCATTTATTGAAATTGGTTGTTCAAGCGCTCCATTTAACTGATCTTCAGATGGCTTGTTAGTTAATTGAATATTGCTCTCATAAAGCGGAATTAAATCTAAGTCCTTAAAAGTGTAGTCGACAGAAAATTTCTGGTTACTTTGATCTGCTAGATAGGTTGAAAGTGACAACGGGTCATCAGATGAATTAGATAGCTCTTTGACTACCTCACTTACGGTCGAATCTAAAATTTTTAGTTGGCCGCGGTATGAAGTTGATAAAGCAAAATAACCTATAGATGTAGAAGTAATAAGAATTATTACTGATACTAGTAAACTTAAGCGCGTTTGTAATTTCACTTATCACCTAGAATCTGAAATCCAATTCCACGAATCGTTTTGATGCCATCAAATCCATCTTTATGCAGTTTTTTTCGTAGATAGGATATATATGTATCAACAACTGTTGAGTTATTTTTAAAGTCGATTCCCCATACTGTTGCTAACAAATTATCTTTAGTAACAACTTTTCCTACTCGCATAATCAATGCCTCAAGTAATCTAAATTCAGTTGCTGATAAATCAACAATCTCGTCATTAAAGGTAGCTTGATATCTATCTAAATCAAGTTTTATTGGGCCACAAACTAATTCTCTGCGTGAGCTCGCAGAGGAGTTGGTTCTACGAAGAATTGCTCGGACTCTTAAAACTAATTCTTCAATTCCAAAAGGTTTAGTCAGGTAGTCATCCGCCCCAGACTTTAGTCCAGCGGTTATGTCACCTCGCCCACCTCGAGCACTCAACATTAGGACTGGAACTTGAAAACCTTCTTTTCTAATTTTTTCAATTAGTGATAGCCCATCTAGCTTAGGTAAGTTTATATCCAGGATTACTAGATCAAATCTAACTTTACGAATTTTATCTAAGGCCTCAAGCCCATCTG